>JAFYCG010000219.1 GCA_017539825.1 Solobacterium sp.
ATTCTCAGTGTTGCCGTACCGCAATTCGTATCCCTGCTGATCATGCGTACAATGTTACAGCCGCAGGGTGCAATCAATGTCATGCTGCAGAATGCCGGCTTGATATCATCACCGCTGCCATTCTGGACAGATGCAACATGGGCAAGGGTAACGGTCATTGTCATCAACCTTTGGGTTGGTATTCCTTATACATTGCTGCAGATTACAGGTATCTTACAGAATATTCCGGGTGAGCTCTATGAAGCAGCACGAATGGACGGAGCTGGTCCGGTAACCATCTTCTTTAAGATAACATTGCCATACATGCTGTTTGTCACAACACCATATCTGATTGCTTCCTTTGTCGGAAACATCAACAACTTCAATGTCATCTATCTGTTATCCAATGGCGGACCGACAAATGTCGGCGATACCGCAGGTCAGACAGACCTTCTGGTTACATGGCTGTACAAGCTGACAGTCGACCAGCAATACTACAATATCGGTGCTGTAATCGGTATTCTGACATTCGTGATTCTGACAATTATCACGTTAATTACATACCGCAACTCCGGCTCTTATAAGAATGAGGAGGCTTTCATGTGATGAGTACGATGAATAACACAGCTAAAAAGAACGCACCGAATACAAGACGTGTTCTGGTGAATGTTCTGGTTCATGTTTTCCTTGCCGTATTGGCAGCCATCTGGGTACTTCCGATCTTCTGGATCATTCTGACCAGCTTCCGTAAGGAACAGGGCTCTTATGTCAGCACCTTCTTCCCGAAGGGATATACGATAAACAACTATGTCAAACTGTTTACGGACAAGAACATTCTGAACTTCCCGAAGATGTTTACAAATACATTGATTATCGCTATCTTCACATGCCTTATCGCAACATTCTTCGTCATGAGTGTCGGTTATTCTCTGTCCAGAATGCGCTTCAAATTCAGAAAACCGTACATGAACATCGCCATGATCCTCGGTTTGTTCCCGGGCTTTATGGCTATGATTGCACAGTATTATCTGTTGAAAACAATGGGTCTGACAGAAGGTTCCTGGATCCGGCTTGCCTTAATCATCGCATATACTGCAACGACAGGTCTTGGCTTCCAGATCGTCAAAGGATATTTTGATACAATCCCGAAATCCATTGATGAAGCTGCAATCATTGACGGTGCTAGCCAATGGCAGGTATTCACACAGATCACACTGCCTCTGGCAAAGCCGATTCTGATCTATACCGTATTAACATCTTTCATGTCTCCATGGGTTGATTTCATCTTTGCAAGGGTTATCTGCCGTGCAAATGCAAGCCAGTATACCGTTGCAATCGGCTTATGGAACATGTTTCAGAAAGAGTACATTACACAGTGGTACACATGCTTTGCCGCAGGTGCAGTCGTTGTCTCCATTCCGATTGCAATTCTGTTCGTCTTCACACAGAAATACTATGTTGAAGGCATGGCAGGAGCTGTCAAAGGATGAGAAAGAACATATTGCTTCTTTCGCTTGTCCTTGCTGTTTCCACCGCTTGCACAACAGCAGATCCAAAAGAATCTGCTGTTTCTTTACATCCGATGGCAGATCTGAATCAGAATCTGCAGGAAACAGAAGCGGAAGATCCATACTGGACAACATATGAAGTATTCCTCTATTCCTATTATGATACGAATGGAGACGGGATAGGGGATATCAACGGATTGACGGAAAAACTGGATTACATCTCCGATATGGGATTTAATGCAATCTGGATGATGCCGATTCATCCTTCCCCGTCATACCATAAATATGATGTGATGGATTACAAGGCTATTGATCCGGTTTACGGAACAATGGAGGATTTTGAAAAACTGGAAGAAGCATGTGAGGAAAAAGGAATCCGTTTAATCATGGACCTTGTCCTCAATCATACCTCAAGCCAGCATCCATGGTTTCTTGAAGCGGTTGATGCTTTAAGAAACAACTATGAAAGCAAATATATCAACTACTATCGTTTCAGCGATTCTGCCCAGGATGGGTATGCGCAGATTCCGGATACCGGCATCTATTATGAGGCAAGATTCTGGGAAGGCATGCCGGATCTCAATCTTGACAGTCCGGATGTCAGAAATGAAATTCTGGATATTGTTTCCTTCTGGAAAGAAAAGGGAATCGACGGTTTCCGCCTGGATGCGGTAACTTCGTATTATACCGGCAGAGACAGTGAGAATATCGCTTTTCTGCAATGGTTAAAAGAGAATACAGATACGTATTATGTAGCTGAAGCATGGACAAACCAGGAAACCTATGCATCCTATTATGCGAGCGGCCTTGATTCCTTCTTTGATTTTGCCTTTGGCGATCAGAAAGGTGTTATCTCCGGGACAGTGAGCGGAAGTTATGGTGCGGATGATTACATCTCTGCACAGATCAAGGAACAGCAGTTATTCAGCAGTTACAATACCAATGCGGTCAATGCACCGTTCTATACCAATCATGATATGGCAAGAGGTGCAGGCTATTATGCAGGGGATGATGGATCCAAAACAAAAATGGCATTGGGATTAAACCTTCTGATGAGCGGAAATGCATTCCTGTATTACGGGGATGAGCTTGGTATGAAAGGTTCCGGTAAAGATGAGAACAAGCGTGCACCGATGTACTGGTCGGATGGCGGAGAGGGAATGTGTAAAGGCCCTGAAGACATGGATGAAGTCAATATGAAATTCCCGTCATTGGAAGAACAGGAAAAGGACGAGTATTCCATTTATCAGTATGTAAAGCAGGCTGTACATATCCGCAATGCATTCAAAGAAATCATGCAGGGAGAAGTTGAAGAGATTCCTTCCCTGATGAATGAAGAAGCTGCAGCATATGTGAAAAAGTACGGAGATTCCTCTGTTCTGATTGCGATAAATACAGCAGATCAGACAGAAGAACTGGATTTATCCGGTACGGGTTATGGGAACCTGGCAGCCATGCTGATTGTCAATGATCAGCCGGTAGTTTTGAAAGATGGGAAGATTACGCTTCCGCCATATGCAATAGCAGTGGTACAGCCATGATCAGAAACTATATCTTTGATCTCTATGGCACATTATTAGAAATAAGGACAGATGAATATCATCTGTCCTTCTGGCGTAAAGTGTGCAGGATTTATAAATTGTACGGGGTAAAATACAAACCGACGGAATTAAGAAGAAAATACAAAGACCTCTGTAAAAAAGAAGAAAGCCTGATGGAGGGTGAATATCCGGAAATCAATATTCTCAATGTTTTTTCTGCTTTGCTGAAAGGCAGAAAAGGGGATGTCGAAAAGATTGCCAGATTGTTTCGCATGTATTCCCGTCTGTATTGTTTTCCATACACCAATACAATAGAAGTATTAGGAAAACTGAAAAGCGAAGAAAAGAAAATCTACCTTCTTTCCAATGCACAGCATGCTTTCACAATGAAAGAACTGGAAGACAATGGTCTGATGCAGTATTTCGACGGGATTTATATTTCCTCGGATTACGGTATAAAAAAACCGGATCCGGTATTTATGAAAATTCTTCTGGATACGGAAAAACTGAAAACGGAGGAATGTGTCATGATCGGAAATGACTTTGACACGGATATAGCTATTGCCGAAGCCTGTGACATGCACAGCATATTTCTGAATACTTCAGGATATGATGAGGTGTATTTACAGAAACAAAGTCTTGGGAAAAATGTCAGGATAATCGAAGATATCCTGGAAATATTGAAGGAGGAATAACATATGCCTGAATGGCTGAAAGATGCGGTGTTTTATGAAATCTATCCGCAATCATTTTATGACAGCAACAACGATGGGATCGGTGATCTGCAGGGTATTATCGATAAACTGGATTACATCAAAGATCTTGGCTGTAATGCTTTATGGATCAATCCGTGCTTTGACTCACCGTTTCTTGATGCCGGATATGATGTTAGAGACTACAAGAAAGTTGCACCGAGATACGGTACGAATGAAACGCTGATTGCCCTTTTTGAAAAAGCACATGAAAAGGGAATCAAAGTTCTGCTGGATCTGGTTCCGGGTCATACCTCCGATCAGCATCCATGGTTTCTTGCCAGTAAAAAAGCAGAACACAATGAATACTCTGACAGATACATATGGACATCACATGCATTTGAAGGCATTGCAGGACGTCCTTATATCAGCGGCATGAGTGAAAGAGCAGGGGCTTATATGCTGAACTTCTTTGCTTCTCAACCTGCTTTGAACTATGGCTGGCTGAATCGTACGGAAAATTGGCAGTCTGCAGTGGATTCTGAAGAAGCAATTGCGACAAGGGAAGCCATCAAGGATGTCATGCGTTTCTGGATGGATCTCGGCTGTGACGGGTACCGTGTAGATATGGCGGATTCCCTGGTGAAAAATGATGATGACAATAAATCTGCAACCTCTGCAATATGGCGGAATGTCAGAGAGATGATGGATCGTGATTATCCAGAATGCGCATTGGTCAGTGAATGGTCTAATCCATATCAGGCCATTAACGGTGCAGGATTTCATATGGACTTCTATCTGGATCATCACTATAACGGCTATAATACGCTGTTAAGGGATTATGAAACAGAAGGAGGAGATCACAGCTTCTTCTTGAAGGAAGGCCATGGTGATATCATGCGCTTTCTGGATGATTATCTGCCGAAATATGAAGCAACAAAAGATAACGGGTATATCGCAATGTTTACATGTAATCATGATACACCCCGTCCGGCTAGAACTCTAAATGAAAGGGAGTTGAAACTTGCCTATGCCTTTATATTAACCATGCCCGGTGTACCGTTTATCTATTACGGTGATGAAATCGGCATGAAATATCTGGATGTCAAAACGAAAGAGGGCGGATATCAGAGAACCGGCAGCAGAACACCGATGCAATGGGATGAATCCCCAAACAAAGGATTTTCAAAAGGAAACGATATCTATCTTCCGGTAGATGCAGACGGACCGAGTGTTCAGGTACAGATGGAAAACCCGGATTCTTTGTATTATACGGTAAAAGAGATCATTTCCCTGCGGCATCGTTATGAAGATCTTCAGGCGGATGCGGATTTCAAAGTCATCTATGCAGACAAAGAGAAATATCCGTTTGTGTATCAGCGGGGCAGTCTGCTCCTTGCGGTCAACCCTTCGGAAAAGGAAACAGAAACTGTCAATACGATGTTTTGTGATGCGGAAATCATATATCAGATCGGGAAAGCAGAAATCGGAAACGATCAACTGAAGCTGTTTTCACAGTCTTTTGCGATCATAAAAATAGCAGAAAATAGATAATTTTATTTCCATGCATTACAGTTTGGTGTAAAATAGTACTGTTTTTGAAAAGGAGAACACAAAATGGGAAAATACTTTGGAACAGATGGATTCAGAGGCGAGGCAAATGTCGTTCTGACATATGACCACGCTGTCAAAATCGGCAGATTTCTCGGCTGGTATTACGGCAAAAGGCTGAATAAAAAGGCCAAAGTCGTCATCGGCAAAGATACAAGACGTTCATCCTATATGTTTGAATACGCACTTGTTACAGGTCTGACAGCTTCCGGTGCAGATGCATATATTATGCATGTCACAACAACACCTTCCGTTTCATACATAACAAGAACAGATGATTTTGACTGCGGTATCATGATCAGTGCATCTCATAACCCGTATTATGATAACGGCATCAAGATCGTTAACTCCAATGGCGAAAAGATGGATGAAGAAACCATCCTGGAAATTGAAGCTTATCTGGATGGAGAAGTTGAAGTTCCGCTGGCAGTAACATCCGATATCGGTAAAACGGTAGACTATGTAGCCGGAAGAAAC
>JAFYCG010000220.1 GCA_017539825.1 Solobacterium sp.
CACAAAAGCATCAAACAGAATCCGGTTAAACGGTTCTTCAAAACTTCTCCACTGTTCAGGAATATCATTTCCGTTAGCGGATGAACGTATTTCTTCGTATGAAGCGTATTGAACTGTCATTGTATAAGAAGGCGTATCATAAGGCATCTCTTCGGTATGAATATCGATGCCGTTAATTGCAGCGAGATTGTTTTCATCCATCAGGTCCTGAATCTGTTGAACCAGTTCCTGATTCACATCAATATCCACTTCACAGAAGTTCGAAGAAAGACGATATACATCTTCATCTGTCTTCTGCAGATGATAACTGTACAAATCTGTACTCATCCAGTCGGGAGCCATATCACCGTAATCGTTTG
Organism: Solobacterium sp.; assembly: GCA_017539825.1. Classification (GTDB taxonomy): domain Bacteria; phylum Bacillota_I; class Bacilli_A; order Erysipelotrichales; family Erysipelotrichaceae; genus Bulleidia. Next base: position 360 of record JAFYCG010000220.1, read on the forward strand.
TATCAATGTAATAGAACTCTGCATCGATGGAAACAATATCCTTGGATTCAATGGTTTTCACCGCATCCGGATTGCTGTTATCGATTCTGTCACCGTATACCGGTGGCGGAGGTGCAACATATTCTGTCTTCTTAAAAGTATACAGATGATATCCGCCGTCTCCATCCATGTAAGGAAAATCCCTTGCGTATAAGGTATCTGTAGTAGCGTCATAATAGATTTCATAGAAAATGGAAAACCCGAATTCTTCATCTTCCGTATTCAACAGGTAAACCATACCGTCTTTATTCTCTGTCTTATAGGTATACACTTCTGAATTCCCGTTCCATGTCGTCACTGTAATACGCTTAGAGTCAATGATAATCGAACTTGTATATGAATCCTTTTGTTCATACCATAATCCATCCATGCTTTTTTGTTTTGTACAACCTCCCAAAAGGCATGTAAATATGGCAAAAAGAATTCCTTTTTTGATATTGTTATGTTTATTGTTCTTATTCATAATTGCATTTTATCAAAGATATCCTTTTAAGAAAACAAAAAAACAAGAAGATCAGCTCTTCTTGTTGAAATTGTAGATAATCGTCATGCCTTTACCGGCAAGATCCGGATCATAAATCTGAATCTCATCCGTCTCATCGGCAATAATTCTTCCCAATCCTCCTGTAGCGATAACCGTACAGTCAGGATCATTCAATTCTTCCTTCATTTTGCGGATGATGTATTCCACCTGGCCGATGTAACCATAGACTACACCTGCCTGCATACCTGTGATGGTATTGGTTCCAAGAACACTGTCAGGTTTCTTGATCTCAATTTCCGGAAGTTTGGCTGTCTGACCGGTTAAGGCATGCGCACTGATTTCAATACCCGGAGAAATAACCGTATACTGGAATACGCCGTCTTTTGAAACATAATCATATGTCGTAGCAGTACCGAAATCCACGATAATACAGGAATTATGATAGGTATAGTATCCTGCCGCAACATCCACCAGTCTGTCGGCACCGACTTCTCTTGGATTCACCGTATTGACTTTAACACCGGTTTCAATTTCACTGCTGACAATAATCGGATCTTTCTTGATATACTTTCTGACCGCACTGGTTAAAGAATACATGATCTTCGGTACAACACTGGAAATCACTACATCCATGATGTCTTCCTGTGTTAATTCATTCGCATTCAGAAATTCTCTGATACACATACCATATTCATCGCTGGTTCGCGGTGTTTTGGTGGTTAAACGGAATGTTCCTACAGCTTTTCCTTCATCCATTAACTGCATTTTGATGTGGGTATTCCCGACATCCATTGTCAATAAATAAGCCATTTATCCTTCCTTCTTTCTCAGTTTTTCCAATACTTCATCGACAATAATTTCCGGCATAAAGTCATTGATTTCCCCGCCGTTTTCACCGATCTCTTTTACCACAGAAGAACTCAGGAAAGAGTATGCAGGTCTTGCGATGAGGAATATCGTTTCAATCTCCTCATCCAGTTCCATGTTCGCTGTTGCAATCTGCAGTTCATACTCATAGTCAGATACGGCTCTGATTCCTCTGATCATTGCATTCGCACCGATCTTTCTTGCATACTGTACGGTTAATCCTTCACCAACCTTTACCTCAACATTTTTCAGACCGGCACTCTGTAAACATTTTTCAATCTGCCTGACACGTTCCTCTTCACTGAATAAACATCTCTTCCTTGGATTTCTCATGATTAAGACAACCACCTGGTCAAACGCCTTGCTTGCACGTTCAATGATATCCAGATGTCCCTTTGTGATCGGATCAAATGTTCCCGGATAACAAACCTTCATAGTATTCTCCTTATTGTGTCACTGTGTTAACTACCATCTCCTCATACTGTCTGGTATAAAGGTCATAGTAGTAACCTTTTTTCTTCATCAGTTCCTGATGTTTTCCTCTTTCTATTATTTTACCATCTTGAACGACTAAAATCACATCTGCATTTACAATTGTTGATAAACGATGCGCAATCACAAAGGAGGTTCTGCCTTTTATAACCTTTTCAATGGCATCCTGAATGGCTTTTTCTGTCAAAGTATCAATAGAAGCAGTCGCTTCATCAAGAACAAGGATTCTCGGATCAGCCAGTATCGCCCGGGCAAATGACAATAATTGTTTTTCGCCTGTCGACAACATGTCTCCGCCTTCACCGACATCACTGTCCAATCCTTTATCCATCTTCTCCAGGACAAATTCCGCAGAAACCAGTTTTAATGCTTCCATGATCTCTTCATCTGTTGCATCCGGTTTACCGTATTTCAGGTTATCTCTTACCGTTCCGGAGAATAGATGCGGTGTCTGTAAAACATAGCCGATATGGGAATGTAACCATAATTGCGATCTTTCCCTGGCATCTTTTCCGTCAATGATGACCTGTCCCTTTGTCGGTTCAAAGAAGCGGCAAACAAGATTGACTAACGTACTTTTTCCGGCACCGGTTTCTCCGACAATCGCCACATTGGTTCCCTGAGGAACTTTCAGATTGAAGTGATCAAGCACCAGCTCATTTCCATCGGGATACATGAAGCTGACATGTTTGAATTCGACATCACCATACAATTCTTCCCAGTTTTCTTTCTTTGGCTGAAATGTATCTCCGTATTTCTCAATGACTTCTTTTGTATCCGCAACATCGGATTCTGTTTCCAGCAGTCTTGTGAAACGTTCGATATTGACCTGAATGGCAATTAATGCGCTGATTGTTTCGATGATCATCTGAATCGGTTCCATCAGGTTTAATGCATATGTCATAAAGACAGACAATGTACCGATCTGGATCACCTGTTCCATTGTCAGCATGCCGCCCTTCCATAAGACAATCGCTAAAGCAGCTGAACTCAGCATAGTCATGGATGCAGAGAAGAAAGCGGAATAATGTACAGCGTGAACGGATGTCTTACGCATGTTTTCCGTATCTTTCATGAAGTCACGGTCCATGAGCTCTTCGACGACAAGCGTCTTAATGCTTCTGGCACCTGTAATACCTTCATTCATGTCACCTGTGATCTTTGAGTTCATTTCGCGGATCTGACGATTTAAAACAATCATTTTCTTTTGCAGGAAACTGATGACCACAATCGCAACCGGCACCAGCAGCAATACCATCATGGCCAGACCCGGATTGATGCTGATCATCATGACGAGCACGAACAGAATATATGAACCATTCCAGATGATATCCATCATTCTCCAGGCAACAAGTTCACCGATCTTTCCGGTATCGCTCATTACCCTTGCATGGATATATCCGACATTGTTCTGGTTAAAATAGGAGAAGGATAATTCCTGAAGATGATTAAACGATGCATTTCTGAGATCCCTGTCGACAGACATCTCCACCGTTCCGCACCATGCCATACTGACATAATTGATAATGACCTGAAATACCAGAATGACAATATACAGGATAATAAAGTATTTTAAGGTATCCAATGTACCGCCAACCACAAAATGATCCAGTGCATAACGGTTAAACAACGGATAGACGGAGTCGATTAAGCTCGCTACAATACCCATCAGAATCATCAGAATCACGGTCTTCTTATATGGCTTAACAAAAGGAATGATCTTCGGAATGCCAAAGAACGGAAGTGTTTTTACTTTTTCGTTATTCATACTTCCTCCTCTGCCTGCTGTGACTGTAAGTCATAGATTCTTCTGTATATACCGTTTTGTGCCAACAAGGATGCATGCGTACCGCTCTCCACGATTCTTCCTTTATCCATGACAATAATATTATCCGCATTCATCAAAGTCGTAATACGGTGGGCAATCAATATGACGGTAGATGTTCCGATGTTTTCCTGCAATGCCTTACGGATCTTTGCGTCTGTCTCAGCATCCACTGCAGATAAAGAATCATCAAAAATCATAATCGGCGGTTTGCGGATCAGCATCTGTGCAATTGCCGTTCTTTGTTTCTGTCCGCCGGATAAAGTGACACCTCTTTCACCGACAAATGTTTCATATCCTTCCGTAAAGTGATTGATCGCATCTTCCAGTGCCGCAATACGGGACGCTGTACGGATATCTTTCATCTCAGCTTCCTGATTCGCTATTTTAATATTCTCTTTTAATGTTCTCGAGAACAGATACGGTTCCTGTAAAACCATGCCGATATTGGAACGAAGATGAGATGCCTTCATCTGTGCTATATCCACACCGCCGATTGTTATCTTTCCGTTCTTTTCCGGTAACGGATATAATCGGTCTAAAAGATAAGCAAGTGTTGATTTCCCTGATCCTGTCGCTCCTAAAATACCGAATGTTGTACCGGCGGGAATCGTAAACGAAATATCATGCAGGACATCGACATTTCCGTTTTCATACTGATAGGAAACATGATCAAACACAATATCTTCTTCTAAGGAAGGTTCCAATGCACCGTCAACATCCTTTTCTTCTTCCGCATTCATGATATACATCAGACGGTCAATAGATATTCCGGCTTTGGATAAATTGGAGATAACTCTGCCAAGCATACGGATCGGCCATACCAGCATTGCATTATAGCTGATA
>JAFYCG010000004.1 GCA_017539825.1 Solobacterium sp.
CAACAATTCTTTAAAGAACTCATAATACGCATAAGCGGTAATCTGAGATGTATTCGGTAATTTTCCTTCTCTCATTTTCTGATAGATAATGCGTGTTGTTGATTCATCACAGTTATCTGTGTAGATTTTCCCATCTACTTCAAATGTATAAGAAATAAAAGGAATATCATGGTCGCTAAGCCATTGATGATCAAGATCACAGGTTGATGCGGTTGCGATGATATAGTCTTTCATAAATATTCTCCTTAAGGCACGGTTAATATTTTATAGATTATTCTTATTTAAATCAATAAGTTAGATGTAAATAAACGGAAGATTCTTGCAAAAACAACAGGTCCATGCACAAATGTATCAAGAAAAGACCGGTAATTGTATACCGGTTTGTCTCAGAACCCCTTAGCTCTTTCTTCAATTAAATCGATCAGATCCTGCATGTTCTTACTGATCTCGATATCTTTGCGGTAGGCAAAGACAATTTCCGTAACAGCTCTAGGTAACAGCGGTACTGCGACAACACCTTTTTGTCTGTAACGGTTCAAGCTGCTGATCGGCAAAAGACCGACACCGTGCTTCTTTGATATTTCCGGAATGATGTTGTTTAAGTCGGTAATGACGACATTTTCTGTTGATATCATGTTTTCCTTCAGAAGATTCCAGCCCTGTCCAAAAGAACTGGATGTCGGATTTACAAGATAGAATACTTCATTCTTCAGCTGGGCAAGACGGATTTCAGGCTCGGAGGCAAGAGGGTGGTCTTCCCATAAGATGGCAGCCATCTCATCCTGTGCAAGTGTGGCATAGTTGACATCCATCGAATAAAGCATGTTTTTACGGATGATGATCGCATCATAGTAGTTTTCACGCAATCCTTCAATCAGGGTCTTGCCATCTGTTTCCTCAAGGGTAAAATCAACTTCTTCATGTTCATCCTGATAGCGGGAAAAGACATTTCTTAAACGGTATTGTTTGATAATCGGCAGACTGCCGATGATAATTCTTCGCTCTGCATTTGGACGATACATCTCCATCAGACGAATTGCTTTATGATAATTTCTGACAAGAGGGATCGCTTCTTTCAGCAGGGTTTTTCCTGCTTCTGTCAGCTTTCCGGTGGCATCTCCTTCACGAAGAAAAAGCAAAGTTTTAAATTCCGCTTCCAGCTCCAGAATTTCCTTGGCGGCAGAAGTGTGATATCGATGTGCTTCCGATTGACCGGTGAAAAAAGAATCGCTTTTTGCAGCGGCAATAAATGCTTCCAATTGTTCAATTGTCATGATTATTACTTCCTTTTGTACATTATAGCATTTTTCCAAAAGATAAAAAACTGAAGGATGTCATAGATGAAAGAAATTATAGAAATATCATCTCACATGATCGGATTCTCTGCTGAGATGTATCTGAAAAAAGACACCGGGAATGTAGAATCCGGTGTCTGTGTTTAGTTGCTGTTATAACTTAGTTTTAAAGAAAAGAAATTAATGAAGTGAAAGCTGTTTATGTTTCATCGGCAATTGCCAGCATCAGCTTGATTCTGTTTTCCTGATTGACTTTTGTCGCACTGGGATCATAATCAATCGGTGTAATATTGGCATCAGGGAATTTTTCTCTGATTTTCTTAATGACACCTTTACCGGCAATGTGGTTAGGCAGACAGCCGAAAGGCTGTGCACAGACGATGTTTGTATATCCGCCTTCAATTAATTCAACCATCTCAGCGGTTAACAGCCATCCTTCACCCATCTTTGCACCAAGATGGAGAATGCCATCCGGTTTCTGCATCAGATCATGAAAGGATCCCGGTGCATAGAAGCCAAACGTATTCATTGCTTTATTCATCGCCTTGCCGATATTGTCAAGCCATCCAAGCAGAAGATCTGCACCTTTGGCGACAAATGAATTCCCGCCATAGAGATGAAAATCAATACCGTAGTTGGCAATGCAGTATTCGATAAATCCCATCAATCCCGGCAGATTGACTTCACAGCCTTCCTGTTCCAGAAATTCCAGAAGATGATTATTGCCGAGCGGGGAGAATTTGACGTAGATTTCACCGACAATGCCGACCTTTGTACAGTCTTTTTTCTGCTTGGGTATTTTGGCAAAATCACCGGCGATTTCCAGGAATTTCTTTTTCATCATTAATGGATTGATGTTCTTCTTAGCATGGATCCAGCTGCTGATGGTTTCAATCCACTCTGTTGTTTTCTGTTCCGTTTCTCCTGTGTTGACTTCATAAGGCTTGATCTGGTTGCGCAGGGAACAGATTTCATCTCCGTATTCAATTGCAGCAATGACCTTTTTGATAAATCTCATGGAAAGAGGCATGGAACTGCCGGCTTCAAGATGAGAAGTATTCAAAGAAACAACAGGGATATTGCCGTAACCGGCTTTGACGAGTGCTTTTCGCAACAGTTTGATGTAGTTGGATGCTCTGCATCCGCCACCAGTCTGGGTTATCAGCAGGGCGGTACGATCCAGGTCGTATTTTCCCGATTGCAAGGCATCCAGAAACTGTCCGATGATGAGAAGGGCAGGATAACAGGTATCGTTATGGACATATTTCAAGCCGAGCTTAGCTGCTTCATTACCTGCATTGTGCAGCAGCTCTACATGATATCCTTCGCTTTCCATGGCTGCTTTCAATAAAGAAAACTGGATCGGTGCCATATCAGGTATCAGGATTGTATGTGTTTTCAGCATCTCTTTGGTAAAATTAGGCGTCAGATACTCCATGATTCATTTCCTCCTTTTTTGCAGCTAATGCAGCAAATAAAGAACGCAAGCGGATGTTTGCGGCACCCGTATTGGTGATTTCGTCTATCTTCAGCTGTGTATAGAGTTTGTTTCCTTCCTGCAGGATTTCCCTGGTTTCATCGGTTGTGATCGCATCTAACCCGCATCCGAAAGATACAAGCTGTACCAGGTCCGTATCCTCATGCAGTGTACAGTATTTTGCTGCTGCGTATAAACGGCTGTGATAGGTCCATTGATTTAAGACGGATGTATTGAATTTACCGACTGTGTGGCTGATGCTGTCTTCCGTTATGACGGATGCACCCTGACGGATGATTAATTCGTCGATACCATGATTGATTTCCGGATCGATATGGTAGGGCCTTCCTGCCAGGATGATGGTGTGTTTGTTTTGTTTGCGGGATTCATCAATGATCCAGGCTGCTCTTTCCCTGATCTTTTGCATGTGGGAAGCATATTGCGCATACGCATTTTCAATGGATGATTGAATTTCCTTCTTTTTTAAATATGGAAAATACTTCAGAAGAATAGCTGTGAACTTCTTTGTAAATACCTTCGGATCATCAATACTGACGTAATCATAGATCAAGGGAAGGGAGGACAGTTCTTCACAATTATCCGCCAGTACCTCGGGATAGTAGGCAACAACCGGACAGTTGTAGTGATTTTCTCCTTTTCCTTCATCAACGTTGTAGGTCATGCATGGATAAAAGATATAATCGACTTTCTTCTCATAAAGATCATGAATATGTCCGTGGGACAATTTGGCAGGAAAGCATGCCGTATCACTCGGGATGGTTCCCTGGCCTTTCTGGTACAGCTTTCTGCTGGAAAAAGGGCTTGTCACCACATGGAATCCAAGGGAAGAAAACAAAGTTTGCCAGAATGGCAAAAGCTCATACATATTCAGGCATAGCGGTATGCCGATATTGACTCTGTCTTCTGCACAAGAGTCATTCATGTATTTTTCCAGAAGCCCGCGTTTATAGGCATACAGGTTGAGGGTATTGTCTTTGGCTTTTCCCGTAACCGGTTTTTCACAACGGTTTCCGGAGATAAAGCGTTTGCCGTCTGCAAACAGATTAATGGTGAGCTGGCAATGGTTTCCGCATCCCTTACATTGAATGTTCTGTACCTGATGGGAGAAATTCTCCATTTCCTCTTTGGAAAGGAAAGTACTGTTTTGTGAAAGGGGATGTTCTCTGCCATAGAGCGCTGCACCGTATGCACCCATCAGACCTGCAATATCAGGACGAATCACATGGATGCCCATCTCTTTTTCAAAGGCACGCAATACGGCTTCATTGTAGAAAGTGCCACCCTGTACGACAATGTTTTTGCCAAGGCTTTCCACAGAGTTTGTACGAATGACTTTGTACAGGGCATTTTTAACAATGGATATGGACAATCCGGCAGAGATACAGTCAACAGTTGCACCGTCTTTCTGTGCCTGTTTGACAGACGAATTCATAAAGACCGTACATCTGCTGCCAAGATCGACCGGCTGCTTTGCAAATAAACCCTGCATCGCAAAATCTTCCACATTGGATCCTAAAGCTTCCGCAAAAGTCTGCAGAAAACTGCCGCAGCCGGAAGAACATGCTTCGTTCAGGAAGATGTCACTGATTGCACCGTCTTCAATTTTGAAACACTTCATATCCTGTCCGCCGATATCGATAATGAAGTCAACATCCGGCAAAAAATGTTTAGCGGCAAGAAAATGCGCTTCTGTTTCCACAATACCGTAATCTCCATGGAAGGCATTCTTCATCAGTTCTTCGCCATACCCGGTTGTGGTAACAGTAGCGATCTGCATATGAGGATGATCCTCATACAGCTTCAGGAAAGTCTTTCTGACAATATCTAGCGGTTTGCCGTCATTGGGCCTGTAGTCCGTAAACAGGAGTGATCCGTTCTCATCAATGACAGCCATTTTGATGGTGGTTGATCCGGAATCTATGCCGATGTGTACTTTACCGGTTTCATCGGTAAAGGGGACTCTTGGCACTCTGGCTTTGGCATGACGCAAATGGAACTTCCAGTATTCATCCCTGTTATTGAATAATGGATCAAGGAATGCATAACCGTTACCGGTATTGCGGTTGTTCATCCTTGACAATATGTCTTTCATGGAACATGTCTGATCTGCATAATATGCAGCACCTAAAGCGACATAATACAAACTGTTTTCAGGACATATTCCCGTTACATGCAATGTTTTGTCAAAACTTTTTCGCAGGCATTGGGAAAATGTCAATGGTCCGCCAAGGTATAAGATATTACCCTGAATGCTTCTTCCCTGTGCCAGACCGGCAATGGTCTGGTTGACAACTGCCTGATAGATGGAAGCAGCAATATCACTGGTAGAAGCACCCTGGTTGATTAAAGGCTGGATATCCGATTTGGCAAAGACGCCGCACCGGCTTGCGATTGTATATGTACGATTTGCCTGTAATGCACGTTTGTCCAGTTCGGAAGCATCCATCTTTAAAAGGGTGGACATCTGATCGATGAAGGCACCGGTTCCGCCGGCACAGCTGCCGTTCATTCTGACTTCCATTCCATTGGAAAGAAAAAGAATTTTGGCATCTTCGCCGCCGAGTTCAATGATGCAGTCCGTATCCGGATTCAGGCGGTTTGCCGCTACACGGTCGGCGTATACTTCCTGCACAAACGGTATTTCACACATTGAGGCTATGCCCATGCCCGCAGATCCGGAGATGGCAAAATATACCTGTCTGTCACCGCAGAAGGAAACAATCATCTTCCGTATCATCTCTTCTGTCTTTTCAACAATATGGCTGTAATGGCGCTCATATTTTTGAAAAAGGATGTTGTCATGATCATCCAGAATGACGCATTTGATTGTGGTTGAACCGATATCCAGACCTGCCCGCATACAATCCTCCATTTTACAACGAGTTATTTTAATCTTATTCATTTCAATGTGCAAGTTTATTGCATGGTGAAATGACATATCTCAAAATGTGTATATTCAAAAAATCTTAATGATTTGTTCAGCTGTTTTTCAGATGGATCTATCATAATAAATCCGGAGGTATTTATGAAAAAAGTATTGTCAATCTTGTTAATGATGAGTATTATCCTTTTTGTGGGATGTACGAAAATGAATACTTCATCAAAGGAATATACAGATGTGACAGTGACAGTGTTTGAAGCGGGTAAGGCAGATGCCATTCTGATTCAATCTGATGACTGTACAATTATGATTGATACAGGTCTCGATGAAAAGGCGGATACGCTGATCGATGAACTCAAGGAAAACGGTGTATCAAAGATTGATGCGATTTTTCTTACGCATTTTGATAAGGATCATGTCGGCGGAGCTGACCGGATTCTTTCAGCATTCGCTGTTGAACATGTCTATACGACATATCTGACAAAAGAGAGTACCGATATTGATCAGCTGACATCGGTATTAGATGAACAAAACAAACAGATGGAAGTATTACATGCTGATCAGACCTTTACTTATGGGGATCTGCAGCTTGATGTATATGCGGCATCCGATACGTATTCGAACAATATTTCAAACAATTCATCTTTGATCATTTGCATGTCTTATGGCATGAACAGCATTCTTTTCACAGGGGATGCACAGAATGACAGAATCAAAGACTTTCTTGATCAGACCGATCTCACCGTAGATATCTTAAAAGTGCCGTATCACGGGCATTACCAGAAGAAGCTGATCAAGCTTGTTGAAGCGGTTCTGCCGGATGTCTGCCTGATCACAAACAGTGATACGGAACCGGAGGAAGAGGATATTGAAAAGACAAGAGATGTTTTAACGGACTATGACTGTCTGATCTATGAGACAAAAGACGGAATCATCCGGATTAACATGAATGAGAATGCATATGAGGTAGTCCAGTGAAGACAATATGGATATATTTGTGCTGTGTGTTACTTTTCACGGGATGCGGGAATGTCTTTTATGATATTCCCTTTTATTGCAGTGAAACGGACAAAGATCAGGATGGGATCGATGATCAGACGGATATCTTTCAAAACGCAAAAGCATACATTGCGACTAAACCGAAATATAAAAGCAGATATTACAATACCGGTTATCCCGATGACGGATACGGAACATGTGTGGATGTGGTTGGTTATGCCTTGAAGAATGCCGGTTATGATCTGATGTATCTTGTGGATGAAGATATACAGAATCATCCCGATGAATATGATATAGATATCAGAGATAAGAATATTGATTTTCGCAGAGTCAGAAACCTGAAAGTATATTTTGCCCATAACGCAATATCTTTAACGACAGATACAAAACAGATTGAGGAATGGCAGCCCGGGGATATTGTCATCTATGAGGATCATATCGGCATTGTTTCTGACAGGCGCAATACAGAGGGCATTCCATATCTGATTCATCACAGATCTGTTTTTCAGATGCAATATGAAGAAGATCTTCTGGAATATGAAAAGATTATAGGGCATTATCGGATTTCTTAATGTACAATGATAAGTAGGAGGTTTTATCCATGAGATATATAGAATATGGCAGTGAGAAAACAAAAGTCTCATGTATCGGCATCGGCTGCATGCGTATTGCAGCCATGGACGAAAAAACAGCAGAATCATTCGTACAGACAGCACTGGATCAGGGAATCAATTTCTTTGACCATGCGGA
>JAFYCG010000022.1 GCA_017539825.1 Solobacterium sp.
AGAAGCCAGCGGTCAGCAGATCCTTGACGCTTTGGAATGGGTGTAAGATTTACCCCTCAGCAAAGTGGCAGTTTCTTACAGGTCAGCGGTTTATCCTTTGAAATCGATCTGTCTGTTCCTTCCGGATGTCAGTCCGATGAGATGGGCATGTATGCCGGCATAGAAGGGGAAAGACGCATTAAGAATGTTAAGGTAAACGGAGAGGATATTGTTTCCGATCAAATGTATACCCTTGCTTCTTCGGACTATATTCTGACACAAAACGGGGATGGGTATACAATGTTCGATGGTGCAACGATTTTACAGGATGCAGCGAAACTGGATAACCAGGTTTTGATTGATTTCATTACAGAATATCTTGGCGGTGTCATTGCCGAGGAATATGAAAATCCTTACGGACAGGGCAGAATCAATATTCTCAATGGTGAGTAGGAGGAAATATGACAGCAGCCAGAAACTTAGAAAACGGTATGATTATCCGGAAAGAGAAAAGCTACTACGAAGTCATTGATCCGAAGTATATAAAACTGAATAACGGACTGGCTTTTGTACAGACAGAACTGAAGAATCTGTTCGATCATGGTATTGTCAAAGCAGAGCTTACGCCTTCTGAAGAGTATGAGGAAATACTGCCTGAGAAAAAAGATATGATGTATCTTTATCTCAAAGAGAATCAGTATTATTTTCAGGATATCCATACGGATGAAATCATGACTGTTAGTGCCCCTGTTGCACAGAAAGCAATGAAATATATCGGACAGAATGCAATTGTAAAGGTATGCTTTGTCGATGATCAAGCATTTGACATAGAATTACCGGATCATATAGATGTGATCGTACATGAAGTACATCCGAAGGATAATGTCTATCAGGAAGCTATACTGGATAACGGTGCAGGTATACTTGTTCCTGTTTTTGTTGAAAAAGAGGATGTCATCCGGATGAATCCGAAAACAGGAGAGTATCTGTATAGAATTAAAAAAAGCATGAAAGATGTTTAAAGGAGATTTAACATGATTTTTCAACAAATCAGAAGTGCAACCATTAAGATTTATTATGACAATGTCTGTTTTCTGATTGATCCATGGCTGATGGATCCATGCAGTGAAGAAGAAAAAGAAGAAGCATTGAAGACAAAGAAATTTATCACAAAGCCCATCGTACCATTACCGTTTTCTGCAGAAGAAATACTGAAAGATGTGGACTATTGTATAGTCTCTCATGATCATGCAGATCATTTTTCAACAGATTATCTGCCGAAGGATATGCCGATGATCTTCCAGAATGAAAAAGATATGGAACTGGGAAAAAGACTTGGTTTTACAAATGTGATGTATTTCAAAACCGATTGTATGACTTTTGGAGACATACAGATCAAACGTACAGACGGAAGACACGGGGATACCGATGAGATGGCTGAAAAAGCAGGTCCTGTATCCGGATTTATCTTTTCAAAGGAAGGAGAAAAGAAAGTCTATGTCGCAGGGGATACCGTATATTATGATTATTTTGAAAAGGTAATTCTTTCAGAACGTCCGGATGTTATCATTGTCAATGCATGTGATGCAAGAGGAAGAACAGGCAGATTAATCATGAATACGGAAGATGTCATCAAAACATGTATCTGTGCAAACGACAGCATCATTATCGCAAGTCATATGGATACCGTCAGCCATGCGCATTTAACCAGAAAAGAATTAAAAAAGAATTTAGAAAACACACCATATATCAAACAGGTACTGATTCCTGAGGATGGTGAAAGTCTTACATTCTGACCGGATACATATCCGGTTTTTTGGTGATTTCCTTTGAAATACAACGTATAATAGGCTTAAGGTAATTGTTATGAAAATCATCAATCGAAACACAAACTTAAAGACGGTTATGGAATCTCCTTCCGGACATGATATTATCGAAAGACTTTTATATTCTATGGGTCTGGATGAAAAGATTGTCACAAATACACCATTCAAATATTTTAAGATCAGATCACTGAAGAAACTCAGTATGGGAAAATTGAATGATTCTTTTATTGACGGATTACTCAGAATATTAAATTCCCTGGATGAGGAAGAAATTCCGGATCATACGGATATTCAACCGGCATGGTGGAAGGAAGCAGTATTCTATCAGGTTTATCCCCGCTCTTTTTTTGACAGTAATGATGACGGGATCGGGGATATCAAAGGTATCACCATGAAACTGGATTATATCCGTTCTTTAGGGATTGATGCGATATGGTGTTCTCCTTTCTTTGATTCTCCGAATGCCGATAACGGATATGATATCCGTGATTATAAAAAAGTTATGTCTGAATTCGGGACCATGGAAGATGTCGATGAACTGATCAGGGAATGCCATAATAGAAATATGAAGATCATCATAGATCTGGTTATGAATCATACCTCAGATGAACATGAATGGTTTCAAAAGGCTTTACAGGGTGATCCGAAATATCAGGCATATTACTTCATGAAGGAGAAACCGAATAACTGGACATCGTTCTTCGGAGGCAGTTCCTGGAAGTATTTTGATGAAACAGGCAAATATGTTTTACATACCTTTGATCAGAAACAGATTGATTTAAACTGGGATAATCCGGATGTCAGACAGGAGATGTATGATATCGCAAATTACTGGCTGGATAAAGGGGTGGACGGGTTTCGTTTAGATGTGGTCAGTTTTATTTCCAAAACAGAAGGATTACCGGATGGAGATCCTCTTATAGGAAAACTGACTTCCTTTACCGGTATTGAACATTATTTTCACGGTCCGCATCTGGATGAATACCTGCGGGAATTCAATCATCAGTGTATTCAGCCGCATCATGCATACACAATCGGAGAATGTCCCGGAAACGGTGTGAAGATGTCCAGAATGATTACCGGTGATGACAGAGATGAATTAACACAGTTATTCGCATTTGATCATGTGGATAATCCGGGAAAGATCCGCATTGATTTATATCAGTTTGATCCGGTAAAGATGATTCCGGAACTGGTCAAATGGCAGACGGAATACTCCAATCATTGCTGGCCGAGTTTATTCTTTGATAATCATGATCATCCGAAGATGTGTTCCAAAATCGATCCTTCCGGTCAATACAATAAAGAAGTGAATAAGATGTTAGTGACAGTATTGATGACTTTGAAAGGTACACCGTATCTTTATCAGGGAACAGAAATCGGTATGACCAATTATCCTTTTAGACAAATGGATGATTTCAAGGATATCGAAACCTTCAATGTCTACAAAGAACTGGTAAAAGGAGGAATGCAGGAAGAGGAAGCATTAAAGAAGCTGATCAAAGGATCCAGAGATCATGCCAGAACACCAATGCAATGGAGTAATGAAGAATATGCAGGATTTTCGAAGCATATTCCTTGGCTGAATGTGAATCCAAACTATACAATAATTAATGTAGAGAGTGAAGAAAAAGAAGAAACTTCCGTTTTGCGGTATTATAAGAAAATGATCCGGTTAAGAAAGGAAAATCCCGCATTAATCTACGGATCATTTGAAAAGATCAAAAGTAAAAAACAATTATTTTGTTACTACAGGAAAAAGGGAAATGATACTTTCATGATCATTGTTAACCTGACAAATCAGGAACATCCGTATCCATTGAAGATGGATTATCAGCTCATCACATCCAATTATACAAACTATGCGAATTACTTAAGACCTTTTGAGGCAAATATATATAAAGTATGAGGAGTTTTTATGAAATATCATCTTGCATGTCCTGATATATCACTTGCGGGTATCGGCTCAACACAATTCTGGTCCGGAGACACAACAAAAGCAGAGAACTGTTTATTTGAAGCAATCAATACATATGGAATTACCCTGGTAGATACAGCGGAGATGTACGCTGACGGCAGATGTGAGAGAATTGTCGGAAATGTATTAGCTTCCTTTCCCAGAGAAAAATATTATTTGCTTGGAAAGGCAGATCCGAGAAGAGTTCAGGTCTATGGATTGCGAAAAAGTCTTTTAAAATCTTTGGAATACCTGAAAGAAGATTATTTTGATTTATATCTGCTGCATTGGCGTGAAGATGTAGATCTCCGTTCTTTTGTACAGGAGGTTGAGGAACTGAAGAAAGAAGGATATATCAGAGAATGGGGTGTATCCAACTTTGATATCCATGATATGCAGGATCTGCTTTCCGTACCGAATGGTGAAAACTGTTATTGTAATCAGATTTTATATAACTTGATGACAAGAGGTCCGGAATATGATTTATTGCCGTATTTGAGAGAGCATCATATTATGCCTATGGCATATTCTTCGCTTGGCTCCTCTTTTGTCTCAAACAAGCCTGTAAAAAACAATAAAACGATTCAAAGGATCTGTAAGGAAAACAATATCACTCCGGAAGCCTTGATGTTAAGTTTTGTGCATCGATATGGAGATTTTCCTGCGCTATTCTCTACTTCCAGCATGGAACATCTCAGAAGCAATCTTGATTTTGACAATTTTGATATTCTTTCATACATGGATGAAATTGACCGGGAATTTCCTTCCCCGACACATGCCGTTCCGTTGGAAAAACTATAGGAGTGTTTATGCGTTTATATCATGCATGCAATGAGGAGATTCAAAATCCGGATGTGCATTATGGCAGAAAGAATGCAGATTTCGGTCAGGGATTCTATCTTTCCGATGATTTGGAATTTTCCAAAAGATGGGCAAAGGAAAGAAGAGGGATGGACACTGTCATCAATATCTATGAACTGGATACGGAAGGATTATCCATTCTGGTATTCGACAGAAATGAAGACTGGTTTGATTACATCTATGATAACCGTCATTTTAAAAAAGATGCACATGCGGAAGATGTGATCATCGGTCCTATCGCAAATGATACGCTTTATGATGTGCTGGGCATTACCACCAGCGGAATTTTAAACAAAGAACAATCCTTTCAGTTATTAAATATCGGTCCTGTCTATGAACAGATTGTCCTGAAAACCGAAAAAGCATCCTCTCAGTTGAAATGGCTGGATGCACAGTTTCTTGATCACAAAGAAATCGAATATTACAAAATTCTGGTCAAACAGGAAGAAACAGAATTTCAAAGACTGTTTGCGGAAGCAATGGATAGGATATAACCTGTATGCATATAAGACATACAGGTTTTTTATTATGCTTACGAAGCATAATAATTCATTAAGTATTTGTAATTGCATAAACGATACCCTACACTTATAAGTGTAAAAAGGAAGAAACTATGGAATTACGTCTTTTAAAATATTTTATCTCAATTGCTGAAGAGGAAAGTTTTACCAAAGCAGCGATTCAATTGAATCTGACACAACCGACCTTGAGCAGACAGATGGCAGCGTTTGAAGAAGAACTCGGTGTCAAGCTGTTTGTCAGGGGGAAAAGAAAAGTCACATTGACAGATGAAGGACTTCTTTTCAAAAACAGAGCGGTTGAAATACTGGAGCTTGCTGACAAAGCACAGAAAGAACTTAGAGGAAGTCAAGAAAATCTGAAGGGCACAATTTCCATTGGTGCAGGCGAGACGGAAGGCTTCAATGATCTTGTTCCTATTATTCAAAGATTTCATCAAAAATTCCCGGCTGTACAGTTTGAAATTACATCCGGTGCTGCAGATGCAATGAAGGAAAAGCTGAACCAGGGCTTGCTGGATCTGGCCTTGTTTATCAAACCGGTCCATGTTGATTCTTTTGAATCTCTGGATTTGCCGACAGAGGATCAATTGGGCATTCTTGCATGCAGGGACGCATTTGATGAGATACCCCAACAGATTCATAAGGAAGACCTGAAAGGCAAATCCATCGGCATACCGGCAAGAAAAGAAGTCAGAGATAAAGTGATTACATGGCTGGGAAAAGAGCAGAAAAATGTACAGTCATATATTTCTCACAATCTGATCGGGAATGCCGCAAAGTTATTGCACGGTAATGATCTGTATCTTGTGACATCCAAGGGATCTGTACAGGCTTATGACAAACAGCGGTATGTCTGGATCGCCATGGAGCCATCACTGACCATCAAAAGTGTTGTTTCCTGGAAAAAGAGTATCGCAATGTCACCTGCAGTGACTGCGTTTGTCAATGATTTAAAAAATACGTATCAGGAGGGGAAATAATGAAGAATTTTAAAGCGAAACATATCATGGTGTTAATTGCCATGTGCGGTGTAATCGGTGCCGTATTGGGACTTGTCACAAATGTAGCAGGTTTGTTCTTTGAACCGGTTGCGACAGAATTCGGTATCGGTAAAGGCGAAGTCAGTATGACATTGACAATTTGCAATCTCTGCTTTGCGTTAGGCGGAATGCTGACACCGAAATTGGTCAAGGAAAAATCATTCCGTATGGTACTGATTATCTGCATGGCAATTCTGGCAGGATCTACCGCATTATTAAGCACAGCCGGAAACATTACATTGATGTATGTATTCAGCGCTTTAAGAGGTCTTTCTGCAGGTACCATCGGCATGGTATTTGTGACAACCGTGATCAATCACTGGTTCAATAAGAACACAGCCTTAATGACAAGTATTGCCATGGGATTCAGCGGTATTGCAAGTGCTGTTTTATCTCCTATACTTTCTTCCATTATTCAAAGCAGCGGCTGGAGAGTCGGTTATCTTGTTGCTGCAATTATGACGGTGATCTTCGTATTGCCTTCCATCTTACTGCCGATCGGCTTGACACCTGAAGCAGCAGGAACGGAAGCCTATGGTGAAAAGACAGTACAGAATGTTTCTGAAACAAAAACAGAAGCACCGAAAGTTACATTATCTTTATTCCTGTTGGCAGCAGTCAGTGCAGTGATCGCTGCATATATGACATCCATGCCGCAGCATTTCCCGGGACTGGTCAGTTCTCTTTCGATGAATACGGCAATAGGTGCGTCGATGTTGTCGGCATGCATGCTTGCAAATACAGGCGGTAAGATCGTTCTTGGTACAATGATTGACCGTTTCGGCACAAAGATCAGTCTGACAATCTATGGTGTTCTTGTGGCAATAGGTATCGTATGTACATGGCTGATTCATACACCTCTGGCAATGAATATCGGAGCAATACTGTTTGGACTCGGTTATGGAATGGCAGCAGTCGGTACGGCAATCATGACAAGGGATATATTCACAGATGCCAATTACGGCAATGTTTATCCGAAGATTTCCCTTTGTACAACTGTCGCAAATGCAATCGGTTCATCTTTGATCGGATTCTTATTCGACATGTCAGGATCATATACATCGACATTGCTGATGATGTTAGTAATGATGGGATTATACCTGTTTATCCTTCAGGTGATGTACAAAAAGAAGTTAAGCTGATGGATCTGAAAAGATCCGTTTTTTCATTTTCGTAATGATCGAAATCAGTCATTTTTTGGGAGTATACAATTTTCCGGTTTTGTTCAAAAGGTGATTCTCTCACTGCTTTCACACAAAACTGAAAATAGATGCATGCTATAATAAAAATACCTGATGGAAAGAGAGGAAAATATAATGCAATTCAAAGAAAGCTATTCCCATTTGCTTCAGCCCGGGAAGATCGGCTCCATGGAACTGCGCAATCGTATCATTATGCCTGCCATGGGAACCAATCTGAACAATTCTGACTGTACTGTTTCTGATGCCTTTGTTGCCTACTGTCTCAGAAGAGCAGAAGGCGGTGTCGGCATGATTGTTACCGAGGTAGTAGCACCTGAGGCTGAAGGCCGTGTTATTACTGGTGAACTTGTACTGGATTCCGATAAGTACATGAACTCCATGAGCAGACTGCCGCATGCCATTCATGCGGGCGGTGCTAAAGCCTGCTTGCAGCTTGCCCATGGCGGATGCTATGCATCGGCAAGAATTACAGGTGTGCGTCCGAAAACGCCCTCTTCTGTAGGTAATTTCCAAAGACCGGAAGATACACCTCGTCCGATGGAGATTGATGAGATTCATGAACTGACATCTAAGTATGCTGAGGCTGCTTTACGTGGTAAGAAGTGTGGCTTTGATGCGGTAGAGATCCATTGTGCCCACGGTTATATGCCTTTGCAGTTTTTATCCGGCTATACAAACAGACGTACCGATGAATTCGGCGGATCATTGGAAAATCGCGCTAAGTTCGCTTTGGAAATCATTCATAAGACAAAAGAACTCTGCGGTAAAGATTATCCTGTTATTATTCGTTTGTCTGCTTCCGAATATGTTCCTAACGGTGTAACCATTGAAGAAGCATGCGCCTTTGCAAAGATGGCAGAAGAAGCCGGTGCAGATGCAATCAATGTTTCTGCAGGAACATGGGATTCAAGAGCTGCCGATTACGGTGCTGTGCTTGCAGGAGAGAAAGATCCGGAAGGACTGGATCTCGGTCTTGGTGTCGGTACCTCCGTATGGGTACAGCCTTACTTTACCCCAAGAGGAAGCTTGAAACATCTGGCTGCTGCAATCAAGAAGAGTGTCAGCATTCCGGTTGATGCGGTAGGTTCTATTTCCCCGGAAATGGGTGAGGATATCCTTGCCGCAAATGAAGCAGATTTCATCTGTGTAGGCAGACAGACTATTGCCGATCCTGAATGGCCGAATAAGATTTATGCAGGTCATCCGGAACAGATCAGAAGATGCTTGCGTTGTAATGAATGCTTAGGAAAAGTAGAAGCTAACTGCCAGATTTCCTGTCAGGTTAATCCTGAAGCAGGAAGAGAAGCTGAACTGTTCGGACAGGTATATCCGGCTTGTGAGGCAAAGAGAGTTGCAATTGTAGGATCCGGGCCTGCCGGTATGCAGGCTGCATTGACCGCAAGAAAACGCGGACTGGATGTGACCATTTACGAAAAAGAAGCAGAGATTGGCGGTGAATTAAATCATATCGGTAATCCTGACTTTAAGGCGGATTTCCGCAATTATGCAGCATACATTAAAAATGCGGTAAAGAACTGCGGTGCAAAGATCATTACAAATCATGAAGCAACAGCAGAAGAACTGGCTAAGATCGGTTATGATGCGGTAATTGTTGCTGAAGGTTCCCGTGTGGCTTGTCCGCCGATTCTGGGTATTGATATCAGTGATGTCATTGATCCGATCATGGTGATTGACGGCAATATTCCGGAAGGAGAAGAGATCCTTGTCTGCGGTGCCGGACTGGTAGGCTGTGAAGTGGCATTGGTATTGGCAGAAAAAGGAAAGAAAGTAACAATGATCGATCAGCTTCCTGAACATGCACCGAATATGCCGATTTATGCAAAATGGGTATTGAATGCAAGACTGGCAGAAACACATGTCAACATTCAGACAAACCATGTGATTACGGAATTAAAGCCGGGTCAGGTTGTGACGAAGGATCAGGAAGGCAACGAAGTTGTATTCAAGGGTGATGCAGTTGTTCTTGCACTCGGACTGACACCGAATCATACTCTGGCAAATGAACTCAGAAAGATCGCACCCGGTATTCGTGTATTAACAGCAGGAGATACAAACGGATCCAGAAAGATCATGAATTCTACGGAAGAAGGTTATCACGCAGCAAGAGTGATCTGATTGATATCTGCTAAACAGGAAAGTCCTCAAATTGAGGCAATGGTGTCAACCCAAGAAAATGGGTTGACGCTTTTTTTTGACTTCAGTTCCAGTGTAATCTTAACTACAGGCACTACGATGTGTCAGTTTTATAAAAAAGCGTATATGAAAACATCTTTTTCGTCATATATTTCAAA
>JAFYCG010000221.1 GCA_017539825.1 Solobacterium sp.
AGACAATAATATCTTTGATGCCATATTCCATCAACAATACGGCAATGGCAGAACCGGCAGCACCTGCTCCGCAAATGACCGCACGTACATCTTCCGGATTTTTCTTGACAATCTTTAATGCGTTGATCAAAGCCGCTAACAGGACAATTGCAGTTCCGTGCTGATCATCATGGAAAACCGGAATATTCAGCCTTTCCTGTAATCTCTTTTCAATTTCAAAACATGCAGGAGCAGCAATATCCTCCAGGTTGATACCGCCGAATACCGGTGCTATTCTGACAACTGTTTCGATAATTTCATCGGTATCTTTTGTATCCAGGCAGATCGGGAAAGCATCAATATTCGCAAAAGTCTTAAACAATACGGCTTTGCCTTCCATGACAGGCAATCCTGCCAACGGTCCGATATCACCCAGACCCAGTACTGCTGTTCCGTTTGTGACAACACCTACTGTATTGCCCTTCATCGTATACCTGTAGGCATCTTCCGGATTTTCGGCAATTTTGCGGCATGGTTCTGCCACACCGGGTGTGTAGGCAGTACTGAGATCATCCTTGTTTTCCACTCTGACTTTGGATGATACTTCCAGTTTCCCCTTGTGCTCTTCGTGCATTTGTAAAGCTAAAGCGTTGTAGTCCATATTTATTCTCCTTCTTCAAATATAATAATATCGCCATCCCTGACACATTCAAGGATCATTTGTTCTTCTTCACTGATATGACCTATAAGATTTCTCAATCCGTCATTTTTAACCGGCATTAATGCTATGTGAATTTCACCTGCATAGTGTTTATAGCTGTCATTCATAACAAGTATATCACCCGCTTCAAAATATTCTTTCTTACATGGTCTGGGTGTAAAAACTTTATCCTTATAGAACATTCTTGGTCCTCTGGATCGCCAGATCCATTCGGAGCTGTCTCCTATATCCACATGCGGGAAGAAATGAAACAGATCATCCTTCTCCAGATCCGTGATGTTTTCATCCGGTACAACCTTGATTTTCTTTTGGGCAATATCATCAAAGGATTTCCCCATCGCACTCAGGATTTTCGCAAACGGATTATCCTTTTGTCCGTCCTTTTTCTTTACCGCTTCCTGAATCGCCTTGAATTCTTCTTCCGAAGCAAACGCATTTCCGATAAAGATATCGGTCACATTGTCAGTGGCAAGCATGATTCTTACCTGCAGATCAATCGGAAGGTCTCTCAGTCTTTCCACCGTCGGCAGCCCGTACACCGCATCCCATACACCATGGGTGTTTTCCGCATGGGAAGAAACAAATGCACCGATTCTGCATCCTGTCGATGAAAGATTCTGATTTATATCCAGAAATTTATGCCATTGAAAGCCTGAATACGGCAGCGGGTAAAAATTATGACAGAATAAAAGACGCTCCTTATCCACACCTTTATCGAGGAGGTTTTGTGCATATTCCACAGAAATCATGGAAGCATTAAATTCGATTTTTATATCATACGGATTTAAAAGAAGTTTTGCATCCCCTTCCAATCCGAACGACAGATCCATGCGGACAATATCACAACCGATTTCATGAAATACGGAAAGATCATCTACCGTTGCTCCCATTCTTTTGAAACAATCCGGATTAACATCTAAAGACACTTCCATACCGCATTCATGCGCAATGCGAATAAAATCCCTGAAATAGGCAAGAACCTCTTCCTTTGTTCCTTCTACAGAAAACATGCTGGAAAAGACACGGGTAAACCCATATTTTGAAGCCAGTTGCAGATACTTGGCGATATCCTCAAGAGAATCGATATCGGGATAAACAGAAACACCTAATACAGGATTCATATTTTACCTTCCTTAACACCTCAAAATGATATACGTTAACCAAAAAAGATTCAATAAAAAAAACTCCCTCAGCGAAGGAGTTTGCTTGCGTACTCGTAATTCGGTACTCTCTCTCTTGTATAGTAGTATGTCACCAGTGCATCTGCGGCATATCCGAACAGGAAGCCTATAACGACATCTACACAACTGTGCTGTTTCATGAACACCGTAGATATGATAATCATGAAATTCATGAAGGATAATGCATTTCTTCCTTTCTTGCTTTCAATGCTTCTCATCCAGGAATAATTCATAATCACACATCCAACCACATGAATTGAAGGACATACATTCTTGTTGTCATCAATACTGTACAGGAACCTTGTTCCGATGGCAAAGATATCATTACCTTCTACAACTGCAGGTCTCAGATTGATTCCGTTTGGCAGAAACAGGAATACCAGCAATGAAGCCCATAAACCGACAAGAATTGCTGTCAGTGTTCTCCAGTACTCATTCATATCTTTCTTAATGAAATACAGATATGCCAGTACCAGACCGAACTCAATATGCCACATGCAGTAAGGAAGCAGCATATATTTGCAGAACGGAATCACATCATCCAAAGGATGATGAATCCATATTACGGGTTTGAGGTCCAGTTTCTGTTCCCAGAAAAATGCCACAATATAAATCAGAAATAATATTACCGTAGACAATACGGGTCTTTTTTTCAACGCATCTTTTATCTTTTCCATAGCCGCTATATAGTAT
>JAFYCG010000222.1 GCA_017539825.1 Solobacterium sp.
CAGTTCAGGTCTTGTTCCTTCTGTCATTGCCTCTTCATCTGACTTCTTTGCGGGTGGTTGTTGCATCGTAATGTTTTCATTTGTTGTGTTTTCCTGTGCAAATACAGGAATGGTTGTCATTGGCAGAGATGCCAAGGCTAAAGATGCCATTAAAACTGATGTTTTGTTCTTCATGTTGTCTCCTTTCCAGTTTTCTCTGACACCATATTTATTCGCTAACAAGGAAAAGAAAAACGGGGTAAAAAGAAAAAAAGACGGAAATAATCCGTCTTACGAAAAAAGTGCGAAGTTATCGCACTTTGTGATTAACATACTTTGATAAACTGAATGTCGCCATCCTGTCTGCAGACTAAAGCGGAACCGAATTCCATCAAATTGTATACCTGCAGCATTTCATATTTTGCACGATCGGAACCTGCGAGTTCACAGAATTTGACAGCTGTATCTTTATCCTGCATCATGCAGATGCTGTATTCGCACATTTCAAGAAGCTGCGGTGCTTCATCGATCAGTGTCTGTACCTGATTTGTGGAAACGATGACGGAAGCGCCTTTCTTCCATGATTCCTCAATTCCCTTCAACAATTCATATTTGTTGGTTTCATCACTCAGATACGGATATGCTTCATCGAGAATGATCATGTCATTCTCACAGATTTTATCAGTGAAATCTCTGATTTCATTATCAAGAATATGATCCGGATCATTATCATATAATGAAGTTGCATCTATGATTGTGAGATGATCCTTGACCTTGATAAAAGCATTATCTTTTGTAATCTTTTGGAAATCATCTCCGTAACCATGATAGGAATCAGGCTTGTTTGTGATCAGGATGATTCTGCCGTCTTCTTTTCTTTCAATAATCTTTCTGATCAGGAATGTTTTTCCTGCCAGCTTTTTTCCGGTAACTACTGCAACTGTAGGGAAAACCAGCTTCATATCCGCATTCGTTGTTGTGTTTTTACCGATAACAATCTCATTCATAATAATCCCTCCCGTTTGTTAATGGATGCACAATTTATTATATATCAATTTCAGATAAAGAACATAATGAATCTTTACAATTTCTCCACCTCATGCAGACATGCGGTATGCCGTCTTCCAGAAACAGAGCGGAATCAACATAAAATCCTTCCTTTTCATAAAATCCGATCGCATATTCCTGCGCTTCAAGATAGACATTTGATACATTGTCTTCTTTTAATATCCTCATGCATTCATGCAAAAGCTTTCTGCCAAGTCCTATTCCCCGATCAATCGTCAGTACCCTGCCGATCTGGATTGTTCCTTCTTCATCCTTTTTATCAAAATACCGAAGATACGCTTTGATTCTTCCTGCATCTTCATAAAACAGATGCATGCTTCTCTGATCAATCCCGTCTATATCCTGATAGATACAATTCTGTTCCACCACAAAGACTGCGGATCTGATTTGCAGTATTTCATAGAGTTCCTCTAAGGAAAGCTCTTCAAATTTCTTATGTATGAGTTTCATGCATGTATTGTATTACAACTCTTACACAAAAGCACTATAATAGATATCAGGAGATGAAGAAAATGATTGTATTAGAATATCCGAAATGCGGAACATGCAGAAAAGCCCTGAAGTGGCTCAAAGACAACAATATCACTTTTGAAGATCGTAAAATTCATGAGGAAAAACCAAGTGAAGAGGAATTACGCAAATGGCATGCAGAAAGCGGTCTTCCTTTGAATAAAATGTTCAATACATCCGGAAAGCTCTACAGAGAACTGAATCTCAAGGAAAAACTGAAGACGATGACGGATGATGAAAAATATGCCCTGCTTGCTTCCGATGGCATGCTGGTGAAAAGACCGGTTGTGGTAAAAGATTCTACCGTATTAATCGGTTTCAAGGAAGAAGACTGGAAAGAAAAATTATTGTAAAAAAACAGCAGGTGTAATTGCCTGCTGTTTCATTTAGATTCCTTTCAGTTCGCCTGTAGCGTCGATCTCCATAACCATGTCTACACGCTTCTGGTGTCTGCCGCCTTCATATTCTGCATCCAGCCATGCATCCACAATCATCTTTGCCATTTCAATTCCGACAACTCTTGCACCGAAGGCAATCATGTTTGCATTATTATGCTGTTTGGATAATTTTGCAGAGTATGGTTCGGAACATACACAAGCTCTGATTCCTTTAACCTTATTTGCTGCTAAAGAAATACCTACACCTGTTCCGCAGATTAAGACGCCTCCATCCACTTCACCGTCTGCAACCATCTTTGCTGCTTTATAACCGCTGACAGGATAATTGAAGCTGTCTGTAGAATCTGTTCCTACATTAATGACTTCAATGCCTTTGTCTTCCAGATATTTTTTAATTTCCCATTTGTAGTCTACCGCTACATGATCATTACCGATTACCAGTTTCATACACCGTCTCCTTCATCTCGTATTACTATAGCGAAGAGACAGGGAAATGTCAAAAATCAATCTATATCACCGATATGAATCGGTCCATCCGGTGCAGGGGCTAAGGTGCCGTCACTTGCTTCCAACCGGTAATAACCATCTTCCAAATCAATCACTCCACAACCTGTATCGATACTGCCATCCTCATAAACCGAATGGCAGAAATAGACGGTTATATATTTTCCCCATGCCCGGGTATAACAGTATTTATCTATCACTGTTGAACTGTTCGCCTCAACAATTTCTCCTTTTTCTTCATCATAATACCAGTCCTTGCATTCATAGCCCCATTCCTTCATTTTATCTGTAATATCCAGCTTTTCATCATGATATGCAAGGATATACCGTGTATCATCGTATATCGGTGTAATACTCTCATAATATGTATCTGCCTTCAGATAAGCTTCTCCAGTAGACAGACTGATATTACTGTATATCGGTACATACTCGGAACCGACACTCGTGGAGTAAAAGTCTTTTCCTTCATGATCTTCCAAATGAAAAATGGTTATATAGTTTTCACCATCCCGGTAAAATCCATATCCTTTAAACCATTGACCTGTCGGATTTCCCTCTGGATCCAGTTCACGTACCGGTTCTGCAAAATCTTTTATTTCATTTGTAATATCTGTCATTGTATCCTTATGATACAGAATGATTCTTCCTTCTTTGTTTTCTTTTATCTCATATAAATTGCGATATAATTCAATCCAGTACTCCGGATCTTTCGGTCCATCACCGGATTGAGCGGTTGTATGAATCTGTTCTCCATCAGGCATTGTGATAATCACTTCATACGTCTCCTGATCAATTGTGACGATTTCCGCTTTTACTCCCTGTCCCAGAATCCACATTGTAAATTTCCTGCGGATTTCTTCATTTGCAGCACAGACTGTCGTAAATGCCAGCAATAATGCCAGCAATGCTGCGGTTAATCTTGAAACTCCTTTCCCGGGTTTGGCATCCATGATTTTCTGTATGTCTGCTTCATAATCGTTCGGCAGTGCATCATACGCCCTGCGGTATCTTTCCCGTTCATTCATCTTCCCATTCCTCCGTTATTCGTTTTCTGAGTTTTTCTTTTCCTCTTGCCATCCTGGATTTCACCGTTCCCTCGGATATCCGCAGAATATTGCTGATCTCCTTTACGGAATACCCCTCATAGTAAAACAGATGCAGTACAATCCGGTTTGACTCAGGAAGTTTCATCAAAGCTGCAAACAAATCTCTGTCCTGCGGTTGTGCAAAAGGGATATTTTCCATGTATGTTTCCAGGGATACACGGTTTCTTTTCCAGAAAGAAAGACGGATATTTTTTGCCTTATTGATAGCTGTTTTTAACAGCCATGCTTTGATGTGTTCATCGGAATCGAATTCCTTTTTCTCATGAAGGTAACTAATCAGTGTTTCCTGAAGAACATCTTCAGCATCGAAATGATCTCTGACGATGCTGAAAGCTGCTTTGTATATATTTGAAGCATATCTTTCTTTTACTTCATATATATTTAATCGCATATAGCCTTCCTCCTTCACCTATCATACAAATCAAAAGACCGGAAAGTTCCCTCACAATTGAAAAAATACCGTTTCCGGTATTTCTTATCGTAATGTTGCATACATGACAGCTTTGATTGTATGCATTCTGTTTTCTGCTTCCCTGAACTGTCTTGCCTTCGGTCCGAGGAATACTTCATCGGTAACTTCCATGGATTCCAGACCGAATTTCTGATAGATCTCTTCACCGATATCTGTTTCACGGTCATGGAATGACGGCAGACAATGCATGAAGATTGCATCCTTTTTCGCCATGTCCATCTTAGCCTGATCCACCTGATACGGCTTTAATAAACGGATACGTTCCGCCCATAATTCTTCCGGCTCACCCATAGATACCCAGATATCGGTATAAAGAACATCCGCATCTTTTGCACCTTCAGCCGGATCTTCGGTAAAGGTTAAAACAGAACCTGTTTCTTTAGCGACTGCCTGACATTTTTCAATTAATTCTTCCTTAGGCCATAATTCTTTCGGTGCACAGGCACAGAAATCCATACCGAGTTTTGCACAGACAACCATCAATGAGTTAGCGACATTGTTTCTTGCATCACCGAAGAATGTCAGCTTTCTTCCCTGTACTTTGCCGAATTCCTCTTCAACCGTCAACATATCCGCTAACATCTGTGTCGGATGGAAATCATCTGTCAAACCGTTCCATACCGGAATACCGGAATATTTGGCAAGATCTTCGACAACACTCTGTTTGTATCCGCGATATTCAATACCGTCAAACATTCTTCCCAATACCTTTGCTGTATCGGCAAGAGATTCTTTTTTACCCATTTGTGAGGACTTGGAATCCAGGAAGGTTACTCCCATGCCAAGATCATGTCCTGCCACTTCAAAAGCACATCTTGTTCTGGTGGATGTCTTTTCAAACAATAAGACAATGTTCTTTCCTCTCAGATACGAATGATCCGTACCGCAGTTCTTCATTCGTTTGAATTCTCTGGCAAGATCAAGCATATATTCGATCTCTTCCTTCGAAAAATCCAGTAGTGTCAAAAAACTTCTTCCTCTGATATTTAAGCCCATATTACAACTCCTCTCTGTATAACGGCATGGACATACATCTGGGTCCGCCCCTTCCTCTTGATAACTCACTGTCTTTGATCGGTATGATTTCAATACCGTGTTCTCTTAACAATTGATTTGTCACATCGTTGCGCTGATAAACGATGACTTTTCCATTTCCTAATGCCAATGTATTTGATCCGTCAGACCACTGTTCTCTTCTTGCGGCAACGGTATCCCTTCCGCCACAGCGGATTAATTCCACATGATCCTGCTTTGTGTATTCCTTTAAAACATCTTCAAGCTTTCCATCCAGTTCTTCGACATCTAAAGGATACTTCTCTTTACCTTTTGTGATTTTATAGATCTGTAATGTCTTTAGGATCTCCGGATGTACTGCATACTGGTTCCTGCTTAATGCGGTAAAGACCGTATCCAGGTGCATAAAGGCACGGATTGCCGGGATTCTGAATGCCAGTATGGTTTTGATTGATGCATTTTCATCACGGAAGATCCGGTTGGCTAATGCTTCAATGGCCTCTGCACCTGTTCTTTCCGATATACCGATTGCCAGTACTTCCGGACTTAGATTCAGGATATCCCCGCCTTCAATATTCCAGAATTCATCACGATCATAATAGAAGGAAACCTGTCCCTTAAAATCATTATGATAATGCAGAATATACTGTGCATACAATGTTTCGCGGTTTCTTGTCGGATATCGCATATGATTGATACATGCACCCGTTCCCACAGAGGCAAACGGATCTCTTGTAAAGTAGAGGTTCGGCATAGGCGGTACAATCAGCTCTTGTGGATCGGAAACCAGATCCACAAGAGAATGGCGTGGATGAATATCGCTGATCTCTTTCAGGTTGACCCCTTCCATGGTTTTTAAGACAAGGTCTTTTCCAGAATAATGGTCAAGCAGATAGGATGTCACCTTCTCCTTCCATAATCCTGTATAAACACCGCCTTCCTGTAACCATTGATAAAGAAACGGTACAACAAGACTTGGATTCTGTTCAAGGGTTTCCGTCATCAGATCTTCAAGATAAACCACTTCCACACCGTGATCTCTGAATACCTGCGCAAAAGCATCATGTTCTTCCTGTGCGATTTTCAGATACGGAATATCGTCAAATAAAAGACGGTCCATTGTATCCGGTGAAATATTCAGCAATTCTTTACCGGGACGATGCAGAAGAACCTTCTTCAATGTTCCCGTTTCATTGCATACATGGATTCCTTTCATATGACCCCCTTTATTGAAAAGACTTTTTGATGTTTTCTACAAGCTGCTTTGCTTCTTCGGTTTCTGCATCTTCCTGTTCACCATAACGGACAGGCAGCCATAAATGACGTAATCTGTCTGCATCCTGATGATGGACTTTTTCATTGGTTTGTTTTGCGATGATATCCGAAGCGATGCTTCCATCGATAATGATATTTTGTTTTTCACATAATTTCAAATACTTGCGATAGATTTTCCGTATTTTTGCGTTTTCCGCATCATCTCTTCTTCTTTTCCTATTGGATGAGAGAATTCTTTCTCTTTGAATGGTTAAATGACGGTTCGGATCAACTGCTCTTTTTCGCATTTTCTTAACGAGAAAATAAACTGCAATAACAACCAATCCCAGCAGGATGATACCGGCTGTAACCATCAATACAGGATGAGAAGTCATGTTGATGTTTTCGGGTAAGTATTCTCCGAACTCTCCCATTTCCATTTCATTCATCTCTGCTTCTTCCTTGTTGATCCAGGAGAACAGAAACAAAAATACTCTCACAATTCCATAGGTGATGATTCCGACAATCCCTGCAAGAATCTGCAATACAGGCAGTATTGCTTTATTGTAAACAAAGCCAAGAATGCTCACAATCAGTTGTGTAAAGGAAGGCATCATCATGCATAACACAATCAATCCCAGCCCGAAACACAACAATGCATTCATTCCCGTATAGGAAAGATCCTTATCATTTCTACCGCTTCTTAACATGCGTAAATCAAACATCGAAAGACTCAGAAAAACAATAAATAACGGTAAACCAAGACGCAGATAATCGCTGTTAAATCCGGTAAATAACGCAAAGATCAGAAAGACAGGGATCATGAATAAAGTTTCCGTCAGCGTAAAATCATAATCATATTCCCATCTCTTCATGAAGCATTTTACACACAGATAAACGATGATCACAGCAGTAGAGATGGAAGGCATCAGATAAAACATGCCTATGCATAGTATCAAAGGCAGAAAACGAAGATTCCCTTTATCATGTGTCATAATACATAACCAGCCACAGATACATGCCAATACAATGACATACAGTCCTTTAGATTCCATGACCAGCCGCATTCCGAAAGTCGAAAGATACA
This sequence comes from Solobacterium sp., assembly GCA_017539825.1. Lineage (GTDB taxonomy): Bacteria > Bacillota_I > Bacilli_A > Erysipelotrichales > Erysipelotrichaceae > Bulleidia. Next base: position 7,393 of record JAFYCG010000222.1, read on the forward strand.
ATAACAGTTCCCTGATCAATCCGGTCCAGTCCAGTACTTTGCTCATTCTGCACCTTCTTTCCCGGCATCAACCACAAATAACTTTGTCTGCAGTTTTCTCTCATACATCGGCAGAATGGACTCCAATCCGTTTGTATTTGCACAGATCAGGATATATGAACGTACTTCCGCAGAATATGACAATACCTTCATAAACAGTCTTTCACGGGATAGCGAAATGCCTTGTGTCGCTCTTCCAAGACTTTCCAATACCGATTCCAGATGCACTCTTCCGGTTCCATCAGGAATATAGGTTTTTCCAAACGGTGTCATCGCATTGGAATAGAAACCAAAGACAATATGCTTGTTTTCCAGGTATTCAATAATGCTCCGGCATAACACATAACACCGCTCAATCTGATCAGCATCCCCGTCGGTTATATCCACAAGAACAGAAGCTTTCTGTTCCGCCGTATAATCATACTGTTTCACCATCAATGCATTTCTTTTTAAACTCTGGTTCCAGGAAATATCCTTCTGCGGTTCTCTTCCGGTATACTCTCTGAATCCAATGGTCTGAATCGGATCAGGCATGATAAAACGCCTGACAGAAACAGAACCCAGATATCCTCCGAAAGATGGTTCAATAAACTGAATATCGGTCTTTCGCGGATAGACGACAATCTCCTGTCGGTTTTCTACCGTCTTTACTTCCTCTTTTAATCCCAGAAGATCTCCTGCGCTCATGCGCATCCTGCCGATGCGGTATACACCCCTTTGGTTCAGGGACATCTGTAATGTACGGGTTACTCTTTCATGGGGCATGATATACAAAGACTGTTCAACAACATGCTCCCCGCCATAGCTCTGTTTCAGATATGCATCCTGAATCTCTGTTTCCTTTGGATAATACTCCGTCAGATGCAATGACAGCAACGGCAAAAAGCGGTCATTCTCCAAAACAGAAGACACGGAAAACACCTCATCACAATTCACACATCTTTTGTTGATGTGTAAATCATAATGCAGTTTTTTAAAACAGTTTTCTACGCTTCTGTTTTCCAGGATCCATAGGAAAAGACAAACCAGAAGCAAAGAAAGAAGTATCACATTGCCTCCAGCGGCACTTTGACATTTTCCAGCATACTGATGACTCTGTTTTCACTTACCTCCATGGACATGGTTGATCCGCCTATACGATGGGCTAATACCGCTATTGAAAGATCTCTGACATCTTCAGGGATGACATAGTCCCTTCCCTGTAATGCTGCATGTGCCTGTGCAGCAGTATACAAAGCGATGCCTCCTCTTGTCGAAATACCATATCCGAATCTTGTCCCCTTTCTGGATTGTTCAATCAAATCCATAATATAGGAACCAACCGCATCAGAGACATGGACTTCTCTGACTGCCTTTTTTAACTGTTCTGTTTCTTCAGCAGTCACGACCGGTTTTAATTCACTCACCAATACAGATGCAGGCTTACGGGCAATGACTTCCAGTTCCTGTTCACGTTCCATGTATCCCATCTGCAGACGCATGAAGAAACGGTCGATCTGTGCTTCCGGAAGCGCAAATGTTCCATAGCTTTCCAGAGGGTTCTCTGTTGCCATTACCATAAACGGTTCTTTCATTTTGTATGTTACACCGTCGATGGTTACCTGTCTTTCTTCCATCGCTTCTAACATGCTGGCCTGTGTTCTCGGTGTTGCTCTGTTAATTTCATCCGCTAAGATAACGGAGGTAAACAAAGGACCCGGCCTAAATTCAAATTCCTGTGTTTTCATATTGTAGAAATTGATGCCTGTCAGATCACTCGGCAATAAGTCAGGTGTAAACTGTATGCGTTTAAAATCACCGCCTACAGATGCGGCAAAGGATCTTAACAACATGGTTTTTCCGGTACCGGGTACATCTTCTAACAGAATATGACCCGAACATAAAAAGCACTCTAAAACATGTAAAATGACATCATCTTTTCCAAGTATGACCTTCCGGCAGTTATTTAAAATTCTGTCTCTGTAGGAAATAAACAGACTGGTATCCATACGGCACCTCCGATATATGCCTATTATTATCGCACAAGATTTTTCAAAAGAAAAACAGTTCCCTTCGGAACTGTCTTCTTAACCGTTGGTCTCAACTTTACAACCGGTATCGCATCCCTTCGCATCAAGCTCTTCTTTTACCTCTTTAATTGTGGATGTATATCCGGCAAGCTTTTCTTTTAATGCCTGAATCTTTTCATCTGTCCAATAGTCTTCCGGAGAGATCACACTGCTGTCTTCCGTACATGTTTCATTATCGAAAGCGATAATTCTTCCTTCCTGTATAAAGAGCATCAAAGGCATATAGATGACCTGTTTTCCATCACTGTCATACTGCACAATATCATTACCGGTATCATTCTGTGAAATAATCAGAGAAGCGATGTCATCATAATATGCACGGTCGTTTTTCTTTTCCGTGAAGATATTGTAATACATGCACTCCATTTCCTGATCCTCAAGAACTTCTTCCGCCATCGGAAGATATACCTGGCACCACGGACATTCCGGAAAACCGAGGAAGAGGATTCCCGTACCATGGGAGATGTAATCCTTCAGATCCTCTTTCTTTCCGTAATAGAATACTTCCCCGCTCTTCAGCTGTGCATATTCTTCGGTTATTTTCTTTTCAGCAGCCGGCTGGTTACAACCAGTCAGAAACAGAAACAGACAAGTTGTCAATATGATGAGTTTTTTCATAATTCTCCTTTACAAAAGATCATTGATAATTGCGCCATAGGAATGCAATCCCGGCATAATCGTATTCACCCCGATAAATGTAAACAATACAACCGGTACAGCGATAATCGCATACCATGCCATGAAAGTTCCGGTCTTCTTTCTTGTGATTCTTAAATGCAGATAGATTGCATAAAGAATCCATGTGATCAATGCCCAGACTTCCTTCGGATCCCATGTCCAGAATGCGGACCAGGCTTTTTCCGCCCAGATTGCACCGGTAAGAATCGTAATCGTCAGTAACAACAAGCCGAAGGAAATCAGTCTATAGACAAAGTAATCCATCTGTTCAAGCTTCTCATTTTCCGGATCTTTTTTATATGCCAGAATATAGCGGATACCGCCTGCTCCCGCTAACATGAATGCGGAATACGAGAATGCAGCAGAACCGATATGAAAGCCGAACCAGAAGCTTCTTAATGCAGGCATCAGATCATTGACAGCCCTTGGCTGGAATGCCGCGTAGGAAAGAATCAGAAAGGTCATGGCGATTGCAATTGCTTCAATCCATTCGGTATGGAATTTGTAATGCATAAATACAAGCATGATGCCGATACCCCAGGAAAAGGATGCGGCAAATTCAAACTGGTTGGATAACGGGAGTCTGCCTGCCACGATACCTCTGGCAATCAGATAAGCTGTTTCCAAAGCTAAGCCGACCAGAAAGACATACCATGCAATTGTCAGCAGTTTCTCTTTTTTAAAAACATTCCCTCCAAATAACATTACCATGGAAGCGAAGTACATAATCAAACCTGAAAAGAACAAAATATCTAACATGCTTCTTTTACCTCATTTCTTGTTGCTTCTTTTAATTGCAGGCGAATGCCTTCCTGTTTAGAACCTGCAATCGCATAACCTGTATCAGTGACTTTCACAACCACAGGCTGCAGGAAGAAGGTCAGATATAAGCCGACAGTCATAATCAGAAATGCCAGCATCAGAAGATAATTGACCACAACAGGTGTTTTTTTGATACGCAAACCGGGGTATTCAACAGGCTGTTCGAAGATAAAGGTATATTCGCCGATTTCATATTCATCCCCGGGAAAAGCTAACATCACTTCCTCCTGCTTGCTGTCAATAACGGTTGTAAATACATACACGGGATTGGGATAGGATCCGGATGTATTGGTGATCAATGTCATCTTTCCGTCTGTCTCATCAATTCCCGGATACAGGTTATCATAGAGGATGCCGTTCTTCCCGTCGGCACTCAGGAAATCATTGGCTTCCACATAGAAGGAATCTTCATTCCCCTTACCGTCTTTCACCGTGATTCTTCCTGTTGTTCCGTATGTCTGCTGATAAACCGCATAGCCATGAAACGAAGCCGGATGATTGACCTTTATTTCGGTCCAGTCGGATTCACTTCCATCCGGAAGAGCAATTTTAATCACGCTGCTGTAATCCAGTTTTCCGTCTGCATCTTCAATGGAGAAAGAATCCACACCGATCCTTGTCCCATCCTCCAGAAGAACATATTCCTTTGGCATGCATGTGGAATCAATGGTCTTTGGCAGATACATTGCCAAACCCCAGAATATAACGGTCAAAAGAATACCGAGATGGGTCAGGAAAGATCCGTACCTTCCGAAAAGGTTTTTATAATAAATACCGTTTTCTTCTTTACAGTGATTTTTTCTTAATACTTCTTTGACGTTGTGAATGCCTTGTTCCGTGAGTTCAATCATCGGCAGATTACTTTTGGCAGCTGCAAGCGGATCAGCCTGTACCAGCTTTCTGATTCGGATGATGGAACAGAAGAACAGATTCACACACAGCATTGCGCTTAACAGAAGGAAATACCAGCTGGTAAAGATCTGATTCAGCTGCAAGGTTAATATCACCTGATAGAATGAAGGATAATTTCTGACATAGGTCATGACTGCTTCATTCTGTGGTATCACACTGCCGATCATCGATAATACGACAATTAACCCTAACAGTATCAGTCCGAAAGTCATGGACTGTATAAATTTCATTACCTTTTTCATAACATCTGCCATTTTACCATGATCAAATGTTTGTATCAAGGAAAGTGGTTAAGCCTTGCAAAACAGAAACAGTTCATTAAGACAAGGCATTTAGTTGTCATACGGTTCATCTAAGCGGACATCGGATTTCCCTCCGCCTTTCACGATGATGCCGATGTCTTTAACACTTCCTTTTGCAGTGATTTCCCGATTATATTCTACAGGTGTCAGAAACAGCTCCTTGTCCTGTACTTCATATTCAACATTCCAGGAATCTTTGATATCAAAATCTTCCGAGAATTGTATTTTGATCTGCCATCCTTCTGTAGGATCATTCGAAAGATTTTCTATTGTGAAATCATAAAGACTGACTGTTTCCCCTTCCTCTTCCCATGTATCACGGATGTTCCATGTCAGAACAGATTCACTTTCTTCCTGAATATCTTCAGTTTTGTCTGTATGCTCTTCAACAGGTTTATGATTCGTCAATAATTCATACAACCATTGTCCTGATGCACTCAGATCGGAAACAGCAGGATTTGTCACATTTGTACAGGAAGGTTTCAGAATGGAAGAGGATTCATCCTTATTGGAAAGATTCCACATGATATAACTGATCTTTTCTCGATCTAATAAGGATACCCATTTTTCTGCTTCTTCTGAATCGATAAATCCATTTCCGCTGGCATCGCATATGCCGTATTCCGAAACAAATACCGGCAATCCCTTCCCCAGGGCATATTGCAGTTTCTGTCTCAAATCATCTTTATGTGTTGCGGCATAAAAATGCAATGTATACATGATGTTTTCATATCCTTTAATCGGATCATCTGCTGCTTCATTAACATATTGTGACCAGTTCGGTGTTCCTACCAGAATGATGGAATCGGGATCTTTACTGCGGATTACGGGAATGATCTGTTCTGCATATGTTTTGATATCCTGCCATGAGGTATTTCCGTTTGGCTCATTACAGATTTCATAGAGGACATGATCGTAATCTGCGGCAATCTCCTGAAAGAATTCTTTTGCCTCTTCCACATGCATATTCGGATTATTGTCAGAAAGAATATGCCAGTCAACAATGGCATACATTCCCGCTTCTTTTGCATACTGAATGCCTTTTCTGACAAGATCTTTTAATGCCTCCTGATCCCCGTCTGTACAATACCCGTTACTTTCTGCCGTATACATGGCAAGACGGATGACATTCATCTGCCATTCATCATGGAAATACTGAAACAAGTCCGCATTGACATATTGTGGAAACCAGCCTATGCCATGGGTGCTGATACCCCTTAACTGTATTGCATTTCCATTTTGATCAACCAGCTGCGTACCATTCACAGAAAGAGAATTGTTTTGTACAGTTTCTTCCTCAGGTACTTCACTTGTCACTTCTTCCTCAACAACTGAAGAAGTCTCAGAAACAACTGACGATCCGGCGGTTGTACATCCTGCCAATGCAAGAACCAGACATAAGAATACCTTTTTCATTTTCCTTCCCCCTTTTACAGTTGTTGTTGCAGGTGCAATGCCAGCCAATAGGAAACCGCATCTTTAAATACACGAGGATCCATCTGTGTCTTCTCTGCAATCTTATCCAGCTGATACTGCAATGTATTTTTATGCACAAACAGCTTTGCGGCACTATCTTTTAACGACATGTTGTTGTCGAGATATATGCGCAGAATATGCAATTCCTTATCATTCAGTTTGCCAAGACAATTCTTTGTATATGTTTCTTTCAGGCTTGCAGGCAATGCGGAAAACAGAAATTCGCTGCGCATCATGTCAAATACCACAAAATCTTCTGAAGAGATCTTTAACGCAAGAAGTGCATCTTCATAGGATCGGGCAAGATTGTTGACCTTCTGTACTGTTCCGATGCCGATTCTTGTCTGATAACTGCAGATCTTTTCCAGAAATTCCTTTTGGGCAAGATAGGATTCTTCCGCAATGATGACATTGTAGGATTCCGGATACTCATATGCATAAAAAGCATTTCTGATTTCGGACAACGCCTGTTCAATCTGATTCTCAATCACCGTAATATTCTCATTCTGTTTGATCCGGATGGTTGCCACGCGATATGCAGCATTAAACTTCAGTTTTTTCTCCTGCATAAACTGAAGCAGATATTCATGGCTGATCGGTTCTCCCTTGGTAAGAGCTCTTATCACATAGGAAAACTGTGCCCTTTTCATTTCCCTTGATGTATCCAGATCCTTTTCCTTCAGCAGGATCCTCATGATCTGAATTGCCAGTCGTCCATACTTTTTAACCTCTTCGACTTCACCGGTAATGCCGATAACACCGTGAACCGCCCCATAATGGATAAAAGGAATGTTGATGCCTTTTAATGTACCGTCAAATGCATTATCTTCATATACTTCTATTGTTTCTTTTTTGACAGATGCCTGAAAACCGATCTCATGATAATCACCGATACGCTTACGGTCTGTCGATGCAATAATGATGCCTTCTGTAGAAATAAAGTTAATGTCATACCCGCAAACATTTTTCACAGTTTCTACGATCTGTTGTGCTGTTTCCCTGCCGATTGTTGCCATAGAATCTCCTTTTTGTTCTGTTTACCAAATATCAGATAAATTCATATTCCGTTTTGTTACTAATACCATATCATTTATTCCTGATTCTGCCTACTATTATTACAGATAAACAAAGGAGAACACCCTATGAAAATCGTAATTGCTATCGATTCACTAAAAGGCAGTCTTTCTTCCCTGCAGGCAGGTGATGCTATTCGTGAAGGCATCCACAATGCCATGAAAGATGCAGAAGTCTTTGTCAGGCCTCTAGCAGACGGCGGTGAAGGAACAGTTGAAGCCCTGACTCTGGGCATGGGCGGTCAATTACAGAAAGTCAGCGTATGCGGACCTCTCGGCAAACCGGTTGATGCAGAATATGGCATTCTCAACGACGGAAAAACAGCCATTATGGAAATGTCCGCTGCTGCAGGTATCATCTTCCTGAAAGATGATGAATTAAATCCGCTTCATACGACAACCTTCGGTGTCGGTGAAATGATCCTGGATGCGATCCGCAAGGGATGCCGTCACTTCATCATGGGCATTGGCGGAAGTGCCACAAACGATGGCGGTATCGGCATGCTGCAGGCATTGGGATACGGTATTCTTGATGAAAACGGAAACCAGGTTCCTTATGGGGCAACAGGTCTCAGCAAAATCGTAAAGATCACCGAGGACACAGTTGTTCCCCAG
>JAFYCG010000223.1 GCA_017539825.1 Solobacterium sp.
AGTGTTAAGAATTCTCCCGATGAATTTGTGGTAGGATGAATACATGGCAAAAAGAAAAAAGAAGAAAAACACTTTCAGAGCAATACTGCGGATGCTTTGTCTGTTAATATGCATTGTTCTTTTGACATTGATGGCACCGATGGTGATATCCCTGCTGGCTTCGATCAATGATGAATCTGTTTCCATACCGGAAATTGAAGTGCCTGTTGAAAATGAAGACTGGGCATTATTGTTAGTAAACTATGATCATCCTCTGCCTTCAGACTATTCCTTTGAAATACTGACTCTTTCCAATAATGAAGAAGTAGATGAAAGGATTTATCCGGCTTTGCAGAGCATGTTCGATGATGCCAGGAATGAAGGCATTAATCTCTTTGTCAGATCCGGCTATCGTGACAGGGAAGAACAGGAAATCGTTTTTCAGAATAAACTGAATGAGTGCCTGAATGAAGGGATGAGTGAAGAAGAAGCATATCAGGAAACATTGAGATGGGTGGCTGAGCCGGGCAAAAGCGAACATGAAACAGGTCTGGCAGTGGACATTAATTCGGAAGTATCTGCAGAAGATACTTACAACTGGTTAATACGTAATTCCTATAAATATGGTTTTGTGCAGAGATATGCAGATGAAAAAAGCGATATTACAAAGGTGTATAACGAACCCTGGCATTATCGCTATGTCGGGAAAAATGCTGCATATGAAATGGTTGAAAAGAATTTTTGTCTGGAAGAATATCTGGAAAATAAAAGCTGATATGTGTGGTATCAGCTTTATTGATTTTTCAGAACGACATCCATAATTTCATCAATGATGGTCTTGTTGGAAGAAGAAAGTGCGTTATATTTACTCATGACTTCTGCCTGCTTTCCTGAAACCACAACAAATTCATCATTGATCTGGAAGAATTCAGGAAGTGTAATGTTAAAAGCAGCACAGATCAGTTCCAGTTTTGGGATAGGCGGACAAAGGTTTTTATCAAACCATGTGGCAATTGTGGATTGAGGAATATTTGTCAGCTTGGCAAGCTTATAAGTAGTCATTTCATTTAAATCCTGATAGTACTTTATCCGTGCCAGGGTGTCGAATGGATTTTGTATTTCGATCGCAGGGTCTTTCTTGTTTTTCATAGGTAAATCTTACTTTTTTAAAATCGTTTGGAATAGATGGCAAAAAGCGATGTATTCATTCGATATTACGATATATAAAATACCTTTTCAAAATGAGAGTGGAATCAGATGGAGGAAAGATTTTGGGATTCTGTCTGTCAACTGATTGATGTTTCCGATATTATGACAGATCTTCAGGCAGATGCCTATATATTTGCTTATTTCTGATCCTGCGGGAAAGGGTAATATTTAGGCAATATGGGAATTATGAACGAAATACGATATAATATATCGGTATTCCGAATGGGTGAAAATCCTATGCTTATCTGTACATATTTTTCTGTGCGGAAGCTGTCAAAAACGTTAAAACATATACACAAAAACAGAATATATAAACATATATCTGAATATCAGGAGATCTGCTTATGAAAAAGAAATATAATTGCCCTTCTTGCGAAAAAGAGATTGATGCTTTTCCATTTCATTCATCTGATCTGAAAAATCTTTTCCTGGCCGGCAGGTTCGTTGTCAGAAATGCAAAACAGGATGAAGACTATGAAGCCGGAAAATCTTTGCTGAAGATGGGAATGAATTTGGGAGACATTGACTCCGCAAGAGAATTGTTACAGGCATATGAAAGAGATGCTTACAGTGATGAAGATCTGATAGAAGAGCGTATGCAATGTGTCAGGATGCTTCTTCAGAATACAGAAGACGGTGAAGAGATATATCGCCTGATCCGACAGTATTATCCTCATATGTCTGCAGAAGAAGCACTGGATGATCTGGACCGTATTGTTAACGGAACAGGTATTCATGATTCCCTGAAGACGATGGCAATGATATTGTGTGTAAAGATCGATCAGACACATTACAGTAAAAGGCTTCTGATTCAGAAGGCATATGAAAACAGGTTTATCCATGAATGCCTTGTATATCTGCAGGATAATCTTCGCCTTTCCCGATTGGAAGACCTAAACGAAGAAACTGCATTATACTTTTATGAAAAAACGGAGAAAGAAGGGAAAGGAAAAGAATTCATTGAAGCTATAAAAAAATCTGACGTGTATTATAAAGATGAGCTTCTTGATGAAATTGAACAATACAAAAAGAAGAAGATCATGAAAAAGGAATCCATGAAAAAAAGATATGAAGAAGATTTGCATCAGCTTCATGATCTGCTGGATAAAAAAGGATAAAAGAGCATTACCATGTGTATTTGAGTGAATCAGGCATCATATTGTAAAGGAGGGAAGCAGCTTCTTCAGCGGTCAGATCATATTTCCCGCTGATCCAGTCTTCATACATATAGCTGACCCCGTGACAGAAAACATCGCACTGCAGTATTTCCTGCTGGGTTAATCCATCCCTGTTTCTGTTTTGTTCGGTAATACGGATTAACAAGTCATAGGAATACCGGAAGATAAAATGACGGAAGGAATTGATTCCGGTTGTCTTAAAAGATTTTCTTGTTTTGATCAGATGTTCTTTTCCTGCATTGAACAAATTCAGGTATAAAGAATAATAATCATGACTCTGACTGGAGCCGGAATAATAATCCAGAAGCGTTTTGTAATTTTCGTTCATGACATCATACTTATCTTTAAAATATCTGTAGAAAGTAGCTTTGGAAACTTCTGCTTTTTTGCAGATCATCTGAATGGTGATGTCTTCAAATTCATATCGTTCAATCAGATCATTAAAGGCCTGAATGATTGCTTCTTTTGTTCGTTTTTCCATGGTATTCTCCTGAGACTTTTTTGTGATTTAGTCTTATTATAAGACTTTTTTATAAAAATGTCTCATAGGAATAAAAACGGAAATACTATACTAATTACAGAGTGAGATTGAAAGGAGTTTTTATCATGTTTCAGACAAAGCATGAATTAACAGAAGGCGAGAAAAAATGCCTGGAAGAATATGAACGGGAGAAAAGTCAGAAACCTCGTAAAAATCTGATTCGTCTGGTAAGACATATCAATATGCTGAATCCTTTGCCGGATGAACATTCCTGGGAGTATATTTTCTTTGACCGCCAGCTGAGTGATGCTCAGGTTGACTTTGCCTTAAAGATTAAACTGCGTCATCAGTATACAATTCCCGAACTGGCAAAAGTGGAAAAGATGTCTGTAGAAGATACTGCACAGATGGCTTATGATCTGTGCTACATCGGATTATTGGAATATTGCAATGATCCGGGAAGTGAGGATAAAGTACAGCTGCCTGTCTTTGCACCAGGTGCAATGGAGAGCACAGTCATGACAAAAGAAAGAACGGATAAATATCCGGAAACAGCACCTGCATTCTTAAATTATGTACTGGATCTGCAAAAGAAGATTTCCGGTGCAACATTCATGGGCTCTGCACTGATGCGTGCAATTCCTGTGGAAAGTGCTATTGAAGGCAATATGCGAAAAGTCAAATATGAAGAGATTTCTTACTGGCTGGATAAAGCAGGTGACAGTATCGGTGTTGCCCCATGTGAGTGCAGAAAACTGAGAAGAATGGTAGGAGAAGGTACGGCGGATCTTGAAGGAGAGTGGTGCATCAATCTTGGAAACTATGCGGAAAGCTGTATCAAAATGGGCAAGGCAAGAAGACTGACCAGACAGGAAGCAGAAGAGAAGATCAAAAGAGCAGAGGAACTTGGATATGTTCATCAGTTTTCCAACATTGACGGACCGGATTTCTCTTTATTCATCTGTAATTGCCCGTGGGATACCTGCATGGCATTAAGGACATCCTGGTATACTTCTTCTCCGGATATGTCCAAATCCAATTATTGTGCATCGGTTGATCCGTCACACTGTGTTGCCTGCGGAGGGTGTGTTGAAGTATGTCCGCAAAATGCCGTTAAACTCGGTCAGAAGCTCTGCCAGAAACGGCCGGTTGAAATACCGAATGAGAAAGTCGCAAGCGATTATGTATTCATGCATCCGAAAAACTGGGCGGGACCTGCATTCTTAACGGAAAGACAGAATGTCGTTGAACAGACCGGAACGGCACCATGTAAGACAAACTGTCCTGCACATATTGCGGTACAGGGATACCTGAAGATGGCAAATGAAGGCAGATATCGTGAAGCACTGGCTTTAATCAAGAAAGAAAATCCATTCCCGGCAATGTGCGGAAGAGTGTGTGCAAGATTCTGTGAGCAGGTATGTACAAGAGGAGATATTGACAGTCCTGTTGCGATTGATGAAGTCAAAAAGTTCATTGCCGATCAGGAACTGAAAGATGAAAACCGCTATATCCCTGAAAAGAGATTTAATGAAGGACAGAAAGTCGCTGTTATCGGATCCGGTCCTGCCGGATTATCAGCAGCGTATTATCTGGCTGTATGGGGACATGATGTGACCGTCTTTGAAAAGGAACAAAGACCCGGTGGAATGATGACTTTCGGCATGCCGTCATTCCGTCTTGACCGCAAAGTTGTCGAAGCGGAAATCGATGTGATCCGTCAGCTGGGTGTGGATATCCGTTGCAATGTTGAGGTAGGAAAAGATGTCACTCTGGATGAATTGCGCAAGGAAGGATACAAAGGCTTCTATGTTGCAATCGGTGCACAGGGTGGAAGAAAACTGAATATTCCGGGTGAAGACAGTGAAGGTGTTATTTCCGGTATTGATTTCCTGCGTGATGTTTCCTTTGAAAGAAATCAGCCGCTGCATGGAAATGTTATCGTTGTAGGTGGAGGAAATGTCGCTATTGATGTTGCGAGAACTGCGATCCGCTACGGTGCTGAGAAAGTGACAATGCTCTGTCTTGAACAAAGAGATGAAATGCCGGCTGCGGAAGACGAAGTAATGGAAGCTCTGGAAGAAGGAATCGTACTGGAATGCGGTTACGGTCCGAAAGAAATTGTCACAAAAGACGGAAAAGTTTCTTCTGTCATCTTCAAAAAATGCACACAGGTCAAGGATGCAGACGGCAGATTCAACCCGCAATATGATGAAGAGGATACGGTTGAATACACAGCGGATTATGTTCTTGCGGCAATCGGCCAGTCCATTGAATGGGGAGATCTTTTGAAAGATTCGAAGGTTGAACTGAATCGCAACCGTACCGCAAAAGCAGACAGCTGGACATACCAGACAGCTGAGCCGGACGTATTTGTCGGCGGAGATGTTTATACAGGACCGAGTTTTGCAATTTATGCAATTGCAGCAGGAAAAGAAGGCGCAGAATCCGTACACCGTTATGTCTGGGAAGGCCATAGCCTGACCCTTGGCAGAGTGAAGAGGGATAATTATCATTACATCGATAAAGATAATCTTGTCATTGCAAGCTATGACAGAGGATTACGCCAGGTTCCGGGAAAAGATCCTGAGAAAGTAAAGACATTCTCCGATGAAAGATGCACATTCACTGAGGAACAGGTGAAAAAGGAAACTGCAAGATGTCTTTCCTGCGGTGCGGCAAGAGTTGATTCCTCTTTATGTATCGGATGCGGATTATGTACATTGCAGTGTAAGTTTGATGCCATTCATCTGGACCGTGTTGCCGATGTATGGGGTGTTCCGTATGAAAACCTTGTTCCGACAGTGATCAAGGAAGAAGCAAAGAAGATCGGAAAGATTGCACTACGTAAGATCAAGGCTTGAGCATGCACGAAATCAGTGTTTTACATAAGGCGATTGAACTGGCTGAACAAACCGCCAGAGACAACAATATTGAAAAGATTGCGTATGTCACTTTGGAGGTTGGAGAACTCAGCGGATATTTACCGGTATTCTTTGAAAAATATTATCCTGTTGTAACAGAAGGCAAACCGATGTTTGATGGTGCAGAATTAAAGATGATTATTGCCCGTGGTGAAGGCTTATGTCTCAACTGCAATGCCCTCTACAATATCATGCAGCAGGAGGGAAAATGTCCAAAGTGCGGCTCAAGATCCAAAAAGATTCTCGGCGGCAGGCAGTTTACATTGAAAGAAATAGGATTTGTGGAATAAAGGCAGATAGTTCTCAGAGAATGAGGACTATCTTTTTTTCTTTTATGTGGATTATAATGGATGCATGATTTATGTGTTTGTACCGATGTATGCCGAAGCTGCACCGTTAATCGAAAAGCTGCATTTAAAAAGAACAGAGCTGTTTGGAAATATACAAACTTTTTCAAATGAGGATATTCTGTTGACAATCTGCGGTACAGGCATGTTGAATGCGGCTGTATCAGCTTCTGCTGTCCTTGCCAGAAACGAAGCCGGTACACAGGATTTTCTGGTTTCTTATGGAAGCTGTGCATCTCAAAAGAAGAAAAAAGGGCTGTATCTTTTACATTCCCTGAAAGACAAAAATACGGAAAGAACGTACTATCCGGATATTCTGTATCAGACGAATCTTGAAGAAGCTTCTGTTCTGACGGGATCAGGAGTTTATCAGAAGAATTTTTCATTTACAGAGGATCTTTATGATATGGAGGGAGCTTCTGTATTTCATGCGGCATCTTTTTTCATGGGACCCCATCAGATGCTGTTTTTCCGTTTTGTCAGCGATGACGGAGAAATACAGAATCTGAACAACGAAGTGATGAAGAATCTTTCAGCACAATATGCAGATACAGTGATTGAAATATTGAAAAGACTGCCTGTTTCAGGAAAACGGCAGGAGGAAGTGGATCTTTCTCAGTTATATCCGGATCTTGGATGCAGTGAAACAATGAAGAGAGAACTGAACAAATTGATTCATTATGCACAGCTGGAAAAGATTCCATGGAAGGAAAAGATTACGTCATTTTATGATGCCGGTATATTGCCTGTTAAGACAAAAGAAGAAGGGAAAAAGGTATTTTATGAGCTCAGAAGCTTTGTCCTTGATGAATAGTTTTTCCCATGTTTATGTGGAAAAAAATATACTGCATCATCCCCGTACAGAAAGAATTCTTTCTTTTTTTCCGAAGGCAGAAGTGATTGTCATTGAAAGATACAAGGATGTTTTTGACCGTTCACGGCAAAACTATGATTTACAGTTTTTATCGCAGAAACTGATTCTGGCAGAAAAAACCGGGACATTCATTTATGAAGGCTCAAAAGCATGTGAGGATTTTGGAAATGAATGGTTTTATTATTGTACCAATGCATTGAACTGTATTTTCAATTGTGAGTATTGCTGGCTCAAGGGTATGTATAACAGTGCCAATCCGGTTATTTTTGTCAACCTGGAAGACTTTTTTGCAGAAACAGAAAAACTTCTTCAACAGCATCCTGTCTATCTCTGCTTATCATATGAAACCGATCTTGTGCCTTTTGAAAATATGACCGGTATGCTTCAGGAATGGGGAGAATTTACCGTCAATCATCCGGATCTTTCTATTGAAATCCGCACAAAAAGTGCACTGGAAATCTGGGACCGGATACCGGTTAATGACAGAATCATTCCTTCTTTTACCCTCTCACCGGATCCGGTGATTGAAAGATATGAACATAAAACACCCTCACTGGACAGAAGGCTTGCTGCCGCAAGGCAGGCTGTGGATCAGGGGTTTAAGGTACGCCTTTCTTTTGATCCGATGTTTTCTGTTTCAAACTGGCAGATGATCTATGCGGAAATGATAGAAAAAACCATGCAGGTATTGCAACCTGATAATATCAGGGATATCAATATCGGCACATTCCGTCTGTCAAAGGAATATATGCGCCTGATGCGCAAGCGTTTTCCGGATTCTGCAGCGGTTCAATATCCATATGTTTTAAAGGATGGATTTTATCAGTATCCGCAAGAGAAGAAAGACAGAATGGAAGAATATGTTTCCGGTGTTCTGGGAAAGTATGTTGAAAAGGAAAAGATTTTCCGTCTGGAGGAAAAATGAAAGAGAGTGCTATCGTTACAGGAGCTTCTAAAGGAATCGGAGAAGCTGTTGCAGAAATTCTTCTGCAAGAAGGGTATATTGTATACGGATTTGCCAGGGATTATTCTTCGTGTCAGATCAGACACGAGGATTTCCATGCGATTCAATGTGATCTTCTGGATACAAAGAAGCTGATGAAACATCTGAATGAAATACCTGCAGACAGTGTAAAGATTCTTGTAAACAATGCCGGTGTTGCATGGTATGGTTTGCATGAAGAGATGAATACAGAAAAGATACAGGCAATGGTCAGGACAAATCTGGAAGTGCCGATGATCATGAGTCAGAAGTATATCCGTGCATTGAGAAAGAATCACGGTATGATGATCAATATCGCCAGTATCAGCGGTACGGAAAGCAGTCCCCACGGGGCAGTCTATGGTGCTGCAAAAGCAGGGTTAATCCACTTCGGCAGAACGTTATTTGAAGAAAACCGCAAATACGGCATGAAGGTATGTACAATCATCCCGGATCTGACGATGACAGATCTATACAGAAATGCGGATTTTAAACCGAAAGAAGAGGATGGCTGTTATCTGCTGGCAGAAGATATTGCCAAAGGTGTACATTATATTCTTCATCAAAGAGAAGGGATAGACGTAACCGAACTGACAATCCGTCCGCAATTCAACAAAATACAAAGGAAGAAACAATGAGATACTATCTGAGTCTGATCATAGGAATTCTCTTCTGGTCTTCCTCTTTTATTGCAAGCAAGATTGCATACACATCTTTTTCTCCGTTGGTAGTCTGCATGTTTCGTTTTGTGATATCGTCTGTTTTGATGAGTATTATCGGAATAGCCGCAAAAAAGGAAAGACCTTCAAACCACGACTTAAAATACATTGTATTATCCGCAATTGCCGGAATTACCTTTTACTTTGCGATTGAGAATATCGGATTGAGCTTAACCACAGCATCCAATGCATCTTTGATCGGTGCGGCATATCCGGTTATGACAATATTGGTCGGCATATGTGTTTATCGTATGCGGATATCCGGAAGAACAATGCTTGGTATTATCATAGCCATTATAGGTGTTTATATATTAACGGCGAAAAGCACAGAAAGCATTGAAGGGGCATGGCGGGGAGATGTTCTTTTGATTCTGGATGGTTTTCTATGGGGCTTTTACAATTTTCTGACCCAGTCCATCAGTAAAGAATGTGATACCTATACCATTTCCTGGTATCAGATGGTTGCCGGCTGTATCTGTTTTATTCCTCTTTTGTTTCTGCAGAAACCTGTGATACAGAATGTTTCCTTTTCGTCAGTTGCAGCGATCCTGTATCTGTCTGCAGCATGTACGATCGCTGCTTCCTTCCTGTATAATTACGGGTTACGTGGCGTATCTGCCAAAACCGCAGTTTCATTAATGAACTTAATGCCGGTATTCGGTTTATTCTTTTCTGCAACAATCCTGCATGAGACCATTGCATTGAAACAGATTCTGGGCGGTCTCATTGTCCTTTTCGGGGTATTTTTAAGTGGTGGTTCCGGTGAAGTCTGATATAATGGAATCAGGAGAGATAGTATGTTGGCAATCAGTCATATTCTGGCAAATATTTTAAATCCAGTCATTTTCATGGTAGGTATTTTCGAAGCGTATCTGGGAAGTGTTTCCGGGTATCTGATTTATGGCGTACAGTCAAAACTGAAGAAGCTGATTCACCAGGATACCTTTCACAGCGATACGCCTGTCAAAGACAGTCATACACAAGTAAAAAGAGAATTTCATTCCATGAATGTCAAGGATTATCACAAGGATCTTGATCCGCTGAGAAATGATTATGAAAAAGCGGCAAAGAAGTATTCACGTTTTTCCCTGCTGATTCAGATTTTTCCTTTATTGGGAATTCTGGGAACCGTGGCGGGATTGCACGTGGCAATCAGCGAGGGACAGGAAATCTATGCGGGTGTGGAATTCGCTTTAACTTCTACAATTCTGGGTTTGATTTTTGCGATCCTGTTCAAATTCTTTGATGTGCTTCTGTTTGCACCCTGGGTAAATGAAATCGAAGACGGTTTTGACCGCTATGAGAAAGAATTTCTTGTGGATAGCAGGGAAGCTGTATGAGAAGAAAAAGGCACGGATCAGAAGAGATCAATCTGAATTCTTTGCTGGATGTGTTGTTTATCATTCTGTTTGTGGTCATGCTGAAGGGAATGCAGAATGAGGAAACGGTAAAGACACAGATGCAGCAGGAAGTCAGTCAGCTGCAGAATCAGATAGAGAGCTATGAACTGTATGAGAAAGAGGCACTGGTCATCACAATACAAGTGGTGAAAGAAGAAGAAAACCGGTACATCTCTGTCGGAGAGGAAATGATACAGCTGAATGAGAATGCCTCGACATACATGCGCACACGTTTACAAAACATCATTGCCGGCTTGCTGGAAGATGTGGATAACACTCCCGTATATATCGTCTTTCATTGCAACAAAAAAGAGATTTACACAAAGGAATTCAATATGATTGATGATGTCATGTCGACATATCAGGATACGGTTAAGGAAGTCTTTTACAAAGTGATTTATGAGGAGGATTAAAAGATGTCAGAAGAGAAGAAACGCAACAGAGTTGCTCCTGCAGCGACCGGTGTTGTAGCACTTGCATTGCTGTTTGGCTTATGGCGCGGGGGAAACGGGATCGGCCTGGTAGATAACGGAACAGGTGAAGGATCAGCCAATGAGGAAGCGCCGGTTGTAGAAAACAATTCCGAAGAAGAAGCGGCTTCCAATATCATCACCGTTAAGATTGAAGAGGATGTTGTGACGGTTAACGGAACGGTTTGTGAGGATGCGGAAGCATTAAAAGCAGTTGTGGAACAAATCAATGCAGATGATAAAGTATTCAAGCTGGAAGAAAACAATTCCATCAAATATACACATGACTGGGTTGTTCAGGCATTTGAAGAACTTGAGATTCCGATGCTGATTCTGGACGAATGATTTTATTGTTTTTCGTTGAAAAATAAAGTATACTTCCCTGTAGATTTTGGGGGAGTTTTTTTATGAATGATAACCAAAGAGGTAGTTTTACAGGCAAGCTTGGATTTGTTTTATCCGCTGCAGGAGCATCGGTTGGTCTTGGGAATATCTGGCGCTTTCCTTATCTTGCTGCAAAGTATGGCGGAGGCATATTCCTGCTTGTATATGTGATTCTGGCTTTGACATTCGGCTATACCATGATTGTAGCGGAAACATCCATCGGAAGAGCTACGGGAAAAAGCCCAGTAGGTGCTTTTTGCCATTACAGTCATTCTGTTTTTGCGAAATTCGGCGGATGGCTGAATGCGATTATTCCTCTGCTGATTGTTCCGTATTATTCCGTGATCGGCGGATGGGTGGCAAAGTATCTGTATGAATACTGTGCAGGCCATGAACAGCTTCTTGTACAGGATGGCTACTTTACCTCTTTTATTTCCAACGGATATTCACCGGAATTCTGGTTTATACTGTTTGCACTTGTAAACCTTGTGATTATTCTTCTTGGAGTAGAAAACGGAATTGAAAGAGTATCGGGACTGATGATGCCGATTCTTGTCGTGCTGGCAGTGATTCTTTGTGTATATATCGGTGTACAGCCCGGTGCATTGAAAGGTATCCAATATTTTCTCGTTCCGAATTTTAAGAACTTTTCTTTAATGACGATTGTTTCTGCCATGGGACAGATGTTCTATTCGCTGTCAATCGCAATGGGAATCCTGATCACTTTCGGATCATATATGAAAAAGGATACAAGTATTGACAGGTCTACAATTCAGGTGGAAATCTTCGATACAGGGATAGCTGTTATGGCCGGCCTGATGATCATTCCTGCAGTATTTGTTTTTTCGGGAGGAAGTCCGGAATCTTTGCAGGGAGGACCTTCTCTGATGTTTGTGACGATGCCTAAAGTATTTATGCAGATGCCGATGGGCAGATGGATCGGAATTCTTTTCTTTGCCCTTGTTCTTTTGGCAGCATTGACAAGTGCGATCGCCTTAACGGAAACAATCGTCTCTACATGGATTGACCAGCTGCATGGTAACAGAAAAACCGGTGTCATCATGACAGGTGCTGTTATGCTTGCTCTTGGAACATTGTCCTGTATGGGGTATGGTCCGTTGTCGTTTATAAAGATACTCGGAATGGAATTTCTTGATTTCTTTGACTTCCTGACAAATTCCCTGATGATGCCCGTATCTGCATTGGCAATCTGTTTTCTGGTGACAAAATGCATGGGAATCAATGCGGTGGAAGCAGAGGTCATTCAGGATGGACATCCTTTTGGCAGAAAGAAAATATTTACTGTCATGATCCGCTATGTCTGCCCTGTATTTATCGTCATCATTCTTTTAAGCTCAATAGCGAATGTACTTGGATGGATTCATATGTGAGGCAATATGGCAGGATACTCTTTCTATGGGAATGTGATTTATGTGATTCATATTTCACACAAAGATGCATTGGAAATATACAGGGAAGTCAGACAGCGTCCCTGCCTGTTTCAGTTTCCGCAAAAAGAGAACTTTCCCGCAAATCCCTCCGCAATATATTTCAAAACCGAAGAAAGCTGGTTCGGATTACGCTTCCATGACTTTCACGAAGATGCATTTATGATTCATCGGATGAAACCGATGTACATGGATGAAGACACATTAAAGGATTATACAAAGATATACCATTGTGCTGAAATGGAGATTCTGAAGAAGAAGGAAATGTAAGGTTTTCTTCTTTTTTGATTGGGAATCTTCTGAACAATCAAAAAAAAGACAAATCAGCGGTAAATGGTATTGTTTTATATTTTTTATTATTCTGAAATCTGATATCATATAAGCAGAATGGGGAAAGTGCGTGAACGGAAATAAGAAACCTGGAAAATTCAGACGTTTTATCATTCATCTTCTGATGGTTTCAGTGTGTCTTGGCTGCGGCAGTGCAAAGGAAAGTACCGTACACGCTGCGCAGGAAAAAGCTGTTGAATCTTCTGTAGCTGAAGAAGAGAAGGTGGAGCCTGCTGTTGCCGACTCTGTTGAGGAAGAGCTGACAGAACCGATTGTAGCTGAAGCAGAAGAAAAAGAGGAACCTGAAGGAATTACCGTTCCGTTTGAAACAGCGGAATTCCACAAAGATCAGGCAACCGGATCATCGGATGTGCTGATTGATCTTTCCTGTACAGACCAGGGATATGTCGCTTTATCTGTTATTGCTGATGCGAGACTGAAGTTTCAGGTCATGAAAGATGATATGACGTATAACTATGATATCGCCTCTGACGGCACGCCGTCTGTTTTCCCTTTGCAGAGCGGAGACGGGCATTACCGCTTCCGCGTCATGAAAAACATTGTGGATAAAAAATATGCCGAATTATACAGCGTTGAAGCGGATGTGGTATTGAAAGATGAATTTCAGCCGTTTATCCGTCCAAGCAACTATGCGAGTTATACACAGAATTCAAAATGCATTAAGAAGGCTGCTCAGATGGCTGCCAAGGCAAAAACAAAAATGGACATTGTCAAAAGCGTGTATGAGTTTATCTGTAAAACCGTCACGTATGATACGGAAAAAGCTATGAATGTAAAATCCGGATACATGCCTGTTCCGGATGAAACCATGACAACCGGCAAGGGAATCTGTTTCGATTATGCATCGCTGGCAGCTTCCATGCTTCGCAGTCAGGGAATACCGACAAAATTGATTTTCGGTTATGTTTCTCCGAGTGATGTCTATCATGCATGGAACATGATCTATACGGAAGAAACAGGATGGATAACGGTAGAATTCAAGGTCAGCGGAAAAGAGTGGAACCGCATTGACCTGACCTTCTCAGCGAATGGGGCTGACAGTGATTTTATCGGTGATGGTGAAAACTACACGGATGTGTATCAATATTGATGGGAGACAGGATTATGAGTGAACGCAAACAACTTGACAGCCTGGGAATCAGCGCTTTCTGCGAAAGCATGGGCATGATGGCAAAGGCAGGTATACAAACTGACGAAGCAATTCATTTACTGAAGCAGGGAGAACATCAGACAGGGATTCTGGGAGAGTCTTTGCAGGAAATGGCAAAGACTGTTGAAGAAGGAAACAACCTTTCCTATGCAATGAAACAGACCGGCATCTTCCCTGAGTATGCGTTACAGATGATTGAAGCGGGTGAATCTACCGGAAAACTGGAAGATGTCCTGTTCCATTTATCATCCTATTATGCAGACCAGAAGACATTGTCAGACAAGATTCACTCTGCCATTACCTATCCTTCTGCCATGCTTGTGATGATTATTGCCGTTCTTGCAATCATGTTGTGGATGGTTCTGCCTGCTTTTACAGAAGTATATAAGAACCTGACAGGAAGCTTAAGTGCTTCATCTTACAGCTATATCAATCTGGCGTATACATTCTGCCGTATTGCACTGATCATTATGGTGATTCTTGCGGTAATCATGGTCGGCG
>JAFYCG010000224.1 GCA_017539825.1 Solobacterium sp.
ATAATGACCTGTATTTCATATTCATACTGTGCATATCTCTTTTTTCCTGTTGTTAAGGAAGTCACCATTTCCGCCAAGGAAGCAGCCAATGATCCTGCAAGTGCGCTGACACCTCCTCCACCGGGTACCGGTGCCTTGGAAGCAGCTTCCTTCGTAAATTCCTGTATTGTCTTATTCAGCATATAAAACCTCTCTTTCAATATTGTATCTGTTTTCTTTTGTCAGTAACATGCGCCATTTTGTCTGATTTTTCCCGTAAATAAACCTATTTTTCAAGGATTTTGGAACAAACGATATTACACTATCATAATAGCGGATTCCCGGGAAAGAATTCAAATTTACCAATCATAATTCAGAAAAAAAGGAGAAAAAGTATGGCATTATCATTAGATTCCAAAATCAGAGACATCATGAGATCACCTGAAGGAAAACAGGTTATGGAAAAGTGGGCACCGGGCTCCACAAAAGATCCGCGCATGAAACTCGTCGGCGGTCTCACATATCGTAAGCTGTTAAGCTATCCGGAATCTGCAGAAGTTGCAGTACATGCAGATGAAATCGATGCTGATTTAAAAGCATGCTCAAGATAAAAAGCGTTTCGACGCTTTTTTATTTTTTCGACAGCATCTCCTCCAGATCCATTGCCTTTAATACAATCTCCAGCTGTAATCTGCGGTCTGCATCCTTCAGGTCAACACCCATCTCCTTCTGTATTCTTGACATGCGGTCGATTAATGTCGATCGATGAATACACAGCTTTTCTGCCGTGGATGTATAGGACATATTCTCTTCCAGAAACACCTTCAGTGTTTCAAGATAGGAAACACCTGAGGTTTTGTCATGTTCAAGAATCGCTTTGAATCCGGAAGGAAAGTATGCCTGTGCAGGAAGATTTCCCAGGGAATTAATGACCATTTCCATTAATGCATAACTGGCAAAATAGAACAGCCTGCTGTTGATATCCACAAGAAGACCGTTTTCCACAGCGGATTGTGCCTGTTTATAGTGAATGCGAATATTGAAAAGATCATCAAAATCATTGGATATGCCTGCACATACACCCATCTTTCTGACAAAGTCATTCATCTTCCTGTTTAAGGGAATCATATAGTTGGCTTCATTGCCTTTGACAGCCATGACATCCACAAATGCAACCATCTCATCATCATAAATAAACGCATAGGAATGCGGGAATGTATCTTCAAAAATATCACAGATATACGTCATCGGCAGCTGATTGTGATTTTTGGCATACTGCATATATACACAACAATATGCTGCATTATGATTCAAATTGTTCAATATAATACGCTGTGAATAGTTCAAAGGCTGTTCTTCCAACAGTGTTTTCATGACATTTTTAACACTGGATTGTGTGTCGTTGATCATGAACGGATTCTTTTCCATTGCCCTTTCAATAAAGGATGCAAGCAATTCTGCCAGCCTGTCTTCTCCATCCACAAATGCATTTTCTTCCTGCAGCACACACAAACACCCTTCATATTGGTCGTTTTTTTGAAACAGATTTACACATACTGTTTTAATACCCAGAATATCCAGTTTTAAGGCATTTTTCTTTTCTGTCATCAGATCTGAAGCGGAAAGAAACTTCGATAAGGCATCTGCACTTAAAGAACCGCTGTCAGTACTTGCCCAGTCCGGATGAAAAGAATCATCATTGGTTGCGATGACTTTAAATGATTTATCCAGTACATATGCAGGATGTGTGAAGATATTCCTTGAATCAGACAATATCTGCTGAATGTCATACCCCTGAACCAGGTCCTCATATATCTGTTTTTCCCATGCATCATAATGATCAAAAATATCCTGAACTGCCTGATATGCCTTAAAGAAATCACACCTGTTTTTTATCACAATGACCGTCATTCTGTCTTTATAATAATTCAGCTGTAAATTTTCTCCGATGTATACAATCACCGCATTCTCCTGTATGCGCGGTCTTCTGGGCAGATGTTCTACCGTGGCAAGATATAAATGATCTGAAAGACAGGTATTCTCATCCTCCATATAGAATGCCGGACGGCTGCGTTTCAACTCCTGCGACTTCTTTCCATACATCTCCACATGATACATC
>JAFYCG010000225.1 GCA_017539825.1 Solobacterium sp.
CGCCGCCGATATGATCGGAATGGGAATGTGTGGAAAGCACAAAATCAAGATGCTCCACACCAAGCATCTTCAAATATTGAATAACAGTTACAACACTGTTCCCGTCTTCAACCGTTCCGTTATATCCATGTGTGCTGTTAATCGGATTTGAGGTATCAATTAATCCGTAATGCCCGTTGCTTTCAATGACAAAAGAGTCATTGCTTGTACTCCCCAAATGGATAAAATGAATTCTGTCCTCTGTTCCGGAGCCAATCACCTCTTCAGAAATTTCATTTACAGGCTCATATTCATTTATGTCAATATTCTGCGGCGAATTATTATCTGTATGATCTGTTTCTCCGTCAAGAACTTCCTGAACCGTAATCTCTTCGGAAGGAGAAATACCTTCTTCCTCTTCTTCTGTTTTTTCTACAATGATCTCCGTAACATCATTCTGATCCGGATTTTCTTCATTTTCCTCTGCATGGACATAGAAGAAATTCATATTTCCTATCAGCATACAGACTGATAATCCTGTTTTCCATATTTTATTTTTCATTACACTTCCTATTTCTGTCTATACTGATAAATCGGCTTCCCTTCACCTAATGACCCTTTTACAGGATCAATAACATATTCTCTTCCGTCTCCGAAATCGATATAAATAAACTGAATATGATACCGGTCGTTTTCCGGCGGGAAGGCAAGATAGTCTCCATACATATCTGTCAGCATTTTCTGATAGTTAGCCGGTACCGGCACCAACATATCCTCATACTGCATCATCTTTAAAGGAAAGATATCCTCATATGAATATTTGTAAGGATCGACTGTACACATTAAGCCATATCTCTTTCCTTTGGGCATATCTTCGATTAATTTCATATATCTGTCTGTCAGGCGGAGCCATGGGGCACGGGATTTGCCTTTCTGTGAAAGATAACGGACATCTTTTACGACTTCCTTTAACATTTCTTTCGGCTCATGATCTTTTGCCACCCATTTCAGTTTCAATGGCTTGTATTGTTCAATCAGTTTTAAAGCTTCATCATATGTCTTCTTCCATACCTTGTCATCATCCGGTATGCGGTCAACAATAAATATATCCAGCATGATGGAGGAGTACCATACATTCCCTGTTTTTCTGCTGCGCCAGTTTTCTACATCTTTATAGCTTTGAATTTTTGTATTCTTCTGAAATATGCGTCCGAAGACTTTGTCCTGTCTTTCATCCTCACTGTATGCCGAACAAAACAGAAATTCATCTCCCCATTCTTCAACAGGTACTTTGCAGAGCTTCTCATAATCTTCTCTCAGCATTTCTACATCTATATCATCATCCCACGGAATAAAACCCCTATGACGTATTGTTCCGATCAATGTTCCATATGCCACCCAGTATTGGATGTTATATTTTTTACAGACTTCATCCAGCTTTTTCAGATTTTTAATGTTCATCAGCTGAACTTCCCGTATCAGTTCTTTCTTATTCAGCATTTACGCACCTCTTTTCACCAAATG
The DNA here is from genome assembly GCA_017539825.1 of Solobacterium sp. Classification (GTDB taxonomy): domain Bacteria; phylum Bacillota_I; class Bacilli_A; order Erysipelotrichales; family Erysipelotrichaceae; genus Bulleidia. The sequence goes on from JAFYCG010000225.1 coordinate 1,504, forward strand.
CAGTTTCACCAATAACTGCATGAATACTTCTCTCATCAATTGTTCTTTTAACAGTAAAAGGACTATGACATATATGCCAAAGAACAACATCGCTGAAATAAACAGTGTCATAAAATTCCCCAGATGCAGGAAAAGCACCCAGAATGATCCCGCAAAAGCTGCTGCTAATGCAAGAATCAGTTTTTTATACTCAATGTTTTGAAAGGATTCTTTTACCTCACCTCTTAAGGCGTAATACTGTACCGCAAATACAGCGGCTTCTGCCATAAGTGTTCCAAAGGCTGCACCGGCAGCTTTGTACTTCGGAATCAATAATGCATTGATGATCAGATCAACAACCGCCCCTGCAATTTCCGAATATAAGACAACCTTTTCCTTTCCCAAAGGCACAAGCATCTGTATACCGAGGATATTTGTCAATCCGATAAAGAGCACTGTAGGCATGATGATTCTCATTGCCGGAATACCCGGTGCATATATTTTATCTGAAACAAAGTAAATGCCCGGTTCCGCAAAGAGAATAAAATAGAGAATAATTGGCAAGGCAGCCAGGAAAACAAAGTTCAATGCCTTTGCGCCTATCCTTCTGAATTCATCCATTTTTCTCTGCTGAATATAATAGGATGCCCTTGGCAGCAATACAGCACCGAGTGATGTGACAACACTCACCATAATTACCTTGATCTTAACTGCCGCATTGTAATAACCGACATCTGCATCGGTTGCCATAAAGCCGAGCATGACAGAATCCAGATGCGTATAAATTGTCGTTGCACAGGACATCGCGAAAAAGATAAAGACAGGTTTCAGATGTTTTGCAAGATCATAGCCACCCACATACTTCATATCAATGTACTTATGTGCATTGATAAAATATAAAATATGTGAAGCTCCTGCCGCAAAAATGGTCAATGCCCCGTAAATCTGATAATCCTTCTGTTCATGAATCAGAAGGAACATCAGTATAATCGCTAATATCTTGAAAATAATCGACTGGATGGTGATGTATGTATACTTTTCCAGTCCTTTGTACATCCATTCAATACCGATTGTATACAGAATCATCTCAGCACTGATGATCAGCAACAATGTCTTTTCATCCTGAAACTTAGGCACAAACGGTATGGAAATAAACAACAGGAGATACGCAATCACTGTCATGATCATGCTGATAAAGAACAGTTCATGAACGGTTCTTGTCAGTTTTTCACGATCTTCCCTGACTTTTGCCACGGCACGGATACCGTATGTCGGTACACCGAGACAGGCAATAATCCAGTAATATGACAAAACAGATGTCGCAAAGGATACTTTTCCCGTTCCTACGGGAGTCAGTATTTTTGAGACATATCGAAAAGATATGAAGGGAAATATCACGGATGATAATGTCAGAATGACATTCATCACAAAGTTCTTTTTAATCGATATCTTCTTTTCCATATCTTCTAAATATACTCCTTATTTAATGAAATGCAATGAAAATCAGCAGACAATTGTCCCGATAAAAGGTACCTGATAACTGTCAACCAGCTCCAAAAGATCATCAATTGCAGGATATGAAGATTCTTCAATTCCGACAGCCAGAATCACTCCGCCTGCTTTGGCAAGAGCTTTTCTGTCCTGAATATCATCTCTGATTCCGCTCAATGCTTTGTATTTATCCTCTCCTGCACTTTCATTTAATTCCTTAACGATCTTCTGCACTCTTTCCGGATCCAGATCACTGATCACAACCAGATCATCTGTATTTCCATGCAGTTTTTCAATGAGGGAATCTGCCAGCTCCAGACGAATGATTTCCGGAAGATCACTCTTTTCATTCTTATCCATTCTGACAATTCTTCTGTTGATGCCTTTCACTTCCTTTTTCCTGTATCTTGAAGGCAGAACACCGAGAACCTGCATATTGTAGTTACCCAGCAGTTCTTTGGAGGAAAGCACCTTCCAGGAGAAGATCAGATACATCATCACCAGGAATACGGATAAACCGAATCCGAGTATACCTCCTTTGATCATTGTCTTCAGAATGTATTTCTTACTGACGGAGGTCTTGGAGGAATTGTTAATGGAAGAAACCTGGGTGCTGTATGTGTTGATGAACTTTGCCTTGGCATCAACCAGAGCATTGATTTCATTTACACGGTTTGTCAGCCAGGAGAAGTTGTTGGAAAAGATTTTTGTATCTGTGTTGCGGTCTAAAACCACAAGTTCCGTATTATCATATCCGGTCAGTGAAACAAGCTCATCAAATTTAACAGTCACTTGATTCATCACATAATCCAGCAGCTTATCCGCATCCTCTGTTGTACTTTGATAGGCCTTAATCACAAGAAGATCATTTTCCAGTGTTGCCTGTACAAGTTCATCAACCAGAACACCTTCAGGAAGGTTGAACTCCGTTTGTATTTCCGTCCACGGAATGCCGTTTAATACATAGTAATACAAGCCGGATAATAAAGTACTTGTCTTGAGATTTGCGGCCTTATTTTCAACCACGGTTGTATTTCCGGTTACAATGGTATTGGTCACATCCGGATCGATAATGATTTCTTCATTATTGTCCCTGACAAACAATGTTGTGGCAGCAACAGGCTGTGCATATGGATTCATATCCTTGACAACCGTATTCTCCAGATATGCATATCGGGCAGCAATCGCTTCATCAAAAGCCTTTACATATGTCTGATAATCGTGGTCAACTTCGGATGTCTGTCCTTTGGAAGAAGCATTGACCGCTTTAACTTCCTTACGGTATGCATATCCACCTGCCAAGATACAGGCAATCAATGTACAAAGACAAATGGATTTCCATCTGAGTAATGTTCTGATCAGTAGTGATTTAGGCTGAATCACCCGGTTTTCCTGTTTTTTTCTTTGATTCATATTTCTCTGCACCTTCCAATTTCGTTTCCTTTTGTGAAAAATCTATGTATTATTATATATGGAAACGGGAGAAATATGGAAATGAATATACTCGAGAAAAATATAAAGTTACCGGAATTTTTCTTTTTTCTGGCATATGCCATATATCTCGGCATCAATATTGTCAGTTTTTCTTTTTTGTTTGATTATACCGGCAATGCCATATATAAATACGGAACAATCTTCAGTATTATCCTCCTGTTAGTCAAAGAATTTCTCTGTAATGAAAAACTGTTTAAAAAAACCTTTACCTCGCTTGTACTGGTAGGGTTGATTGTTGTGATGATGTATGCCACCGGAACAACCATCCGTATCAAATCCATTCCCCTGATTTTTTTATTTCCCTTCTGTTCACGAGATGTGGATTTAAAGAAGATATCCTTGTTTACGATTATTGAAACCGGATTTCTTCTGTTGATGATCATTCTGATGAGCCAGACGGGAATCATCAAGGATTACATCATGGACATCGGAACGCGTAACAGGCATTTTCTTGGTTTTCTGTATGCACTCTATCCATCCACGCTCCTTTTTAACATAACAATTCTTTCCTTTTACCTTTCCAAAGACCATTTTAATTTTCCTTACTGGATTATCCTGGTTGGCTGCAATTACTGGGTTTATAAGATGACCGATTCCCGACTGACATTTGTTTTGTGCATTTTCACATTGCTGTGCATGCTGATATACCATCTGTTTCCAAGAATCTTTTCCATGAAAATTCTGAATATCGGAATGGTATTTGCGTTTATCATCGGTACAGCCATTTCGTTTTACTGTATCTATGCATATGATCCCGGTGTAGCCTGGACGGTAAAACTGGATTCCCTTTTAACAACAAGGTTAAGTTCAACAAATATTGCGATTGATACATACGGTATACATCTTTTCGGTCAGAAGGTGGAACTTGTCGGTCATGCGATAGATATTAACGGTATGGAAACATTCGGTACATACAATTATGTTGACTGTTTGTATATGCAATTCTTATTAAGATATGGTTATATCCTGTTCATTCCGTTTCTTTGTTTCCTGACATTTTCCCAATACAAATCATACATAAAAAAAGATCATGTCGTTTTATTCCTGGGAGCACTGGCTGCTGCCCAGTTCATGATCGATGATCTTTCATTCTGTTTGTTTTTCAGTTCAATCTGGTTTTTGTTGATGCATGCAATTACAGATCCTGTTGCAGATACTGATTGAGAGCTTTCTTGAAATAATAACCGCTTTTCAGTTTTTCGGCAATTTTTAATGTATTGTTTTTGATTTCACGGTATTCATCTTCATTTAAATCCCGGTAAATAGCATTGATCTCTTCCAGATTATCTATGACATATCCGACTTGATTCTTTAATACAAAATCAGCCATTGCCGATTCTTTCCATACGATGACCGGAATTCCGGATGCAAGATATAAAGAAGTCTTGTGAGGATTGTTGTAACGGAGATAATTTCCCGTATTTCCTTCGCATGTCTTTGCTGAAGGTCCATCCCATATGAGTCCGAAGTCCCCTTCGATCTTTAGCGGAAGTTCTTCCGGCAAGAAAGAACCTTTATATGTGACATGATCAAAATGTCTGTTTTTATCAAAGTTATTTCCATACAGGTTGACATGGAAATCTTTTGCCAGCTCACCTAATTGATAAATGTATCCGCTTTTAGCAGGTGCAAGATTACCGGCTACAGAGAGTGTTCCGCTGATGCCTTCTTTTTTTTCTGTTTTTCCATCATACAGATAATCAAAAATATCCAGTGTTCCTACTTTGTCCGGCGCAAACCCCTGACTGATCAGATATTCCTTCATCTTCTGATTATGCGCAATCACATAATTAAATTTTTTCAATAAAACATTATCAGACAGAATGCTTGTAGATTCGCTCTGGGTCAGTATGCCGGATATTCCATGGCGCAATGATTCAAGATCATGAATGACCGCAATAAATCTGACACCTTTTTTCTGAATGGAAGGCAGAAAGTAATTCGTAATTCTGTTTCCGTACATCGGATGCTGGAAAATAACCACATCACCTGATTTGCATGTGCTCCTTAATTTCATCCAGTAATAAGGCGGCACCGTAAAAAGCCAGGCTTTATTCAGCACTTTGTTTTTGTCCGGTATTTTAGGCATGAAAAAAGATTCCATTCCCATGGATGCACAGATTGCATTGATATCAGCAGGAGCTTTTGCTCCTGCTGTATTTCTTTTTTTCCTTTTTAAATCAATATAGTATTGCATACTTATTTAGCCTTATAAAGTTGAAAGCTGTGATGTGATTTCTGTTTGTCTGCCGGTGGCATTTCCATATAGTTTTTTCCATACAGCTGCGATAGATAGGCATCATATCCGGCAGGTGCATTAAACATACCGTCTTCAAACTGCACTTTGATAATAGGTATATATTCCTTTTTTACGATGCGCTCTTCCAATGTATGGACATGTGCAGTCATAACACCTGCATATTCACAATCATCAAAGTTGTATTCTTTTACGATTTCCTGTATCTTTCTGTACATTCTTTTGTATCCGATTGCTTTTGCGATCGGACGGCAGGTAAAATGAAACAGCTTTGCGCCAAGACTTCCTCCATGCCATGGATTTCCTACGGTACAATTGATCAGTTTTCGCAATATGACAATTTTCTGATATTGCTTTTTTGTCTGTTCGACTGTATCCGGAAGGCCTTCAATCGGAAAAATATCCACAAATACCGGTGTGTAATATTTCTTTTTACTGGAATGTCCAAGATCACTTTCAATAATATAATCATAGTTATACAGGCGATAAGATTCACTCAGATAAGGATGATCGGGATCAGGTTCTGCCAATACGTATTTGCCTATTTTTCCCTGACAGAGTTTCATCAGTTTCTCTACATCAGGTCTTGGCATGTTCGTATCGATATCATCGTCCCAGGGAATAAATCCTTTATGGCGCATTGCGCCTAATAAAGTTCCGCCGGAAAGATAATATCGCAATTGATGCTCATCACAATAATCCGCCAGTGCTTTCAGCATATTTAATTCTTCTGCTTTCAACTGATCAAGAGTGATCTTTTCTCCGCAATCATGAATTGATAGTTCTCTTAGTTTCATCATTCAGTCCTTTAAAAATTTAACGGTTTGTTCGGATCCTCTTTCCAGGTTAAAGCATCCCTTCCAGCCGAGAGATTCGAGCTTTTTAGAATCCAGGGCGGAATTCGGCATCAGGTTATAGCCTTTCTTTTCAATATCAGATGGATCTTCATAAACCACATTGACATTCCCTGCTTTTGCCAGGGAATTTGCGATATCCCTGATTGTCACAATAGAATCCGGGTTGGAGATATTATATGCATTTTCAGATTCTCCGTTCAGCAATACTGTCAGTATCGCAGAGGCACAATCCAAAGTATACATATAGGATCTCAACTGTAATCCTGCACTCTTCATGACAATATCTTCACCATTGACAGCGTTTCTGGAGAACTGTGCAGATGCTCTTGTATCCCATGGAGCAATTGTCGGACCGTAAATATGACCTGGTCTGACAATGACCGCATCAATGTTATATTCCTGGGCATAGCTTGCACAGAGTGTTTCTGCAGCTCTTTTGGAATTCGGATAACATGCCCTTGGATTTAATATGTCAATAAATCCGTAATCATCCTCTTTGAACGGACGGACTTCATCGATTTTTCCATACACTTCACTGGAAGAGAAATACAAGACTCTTTTTACACCGTTTTTTACGGCATTCTGGAAAAGCATATGTAAACCGACGATATTGCTTAACATCGTCTCAACAGGTTCTTTTGTATAAAGGGCAGGATTGGCATTGCTTGCAGCGTGGATAATGTAATCCGCTTCGAAATTCAACGGTTCCTGAGATGTGGCATCATAATGGAAGTATTCAACTGCCTTCTTTTCAATCCATCCCGGAAAACGGTTTTCAATTTCCTGTTCAGATCTGACCGCAATGATAATGCGGATATCGGCATCATACTTCCGGTTCAAAAGATCCAGGATTTCCACAGCTGCAGAACAAATCATACCTGTACCGCCGGTAATAAAAACGGTTTTATGGAACAATTCCTTGTAGTTGGGAATACAGTGGATCACTTCTTCTACATCATTCCAGTATTCTTCTGTATATTTCATAATTCCTGCCTTACTTTAACCAGGTATCCTTCTTTGTATGCAGAAGTGCCTTGAAGATCATCAGATCATCGGTTGTTGTGATCTTTAAGTTCTCTTCAGAACCTTTGGAGAAATAAACAACTTCACCTAACTGCTGCATCAATGTACAGGAAGCTGCTGTATTCTTAATACCCATTTCTTTTGCTTTTGCATGAGCCCACAACAGTTTGCCTAAGGAATAGGTGTGCGGTGTCTGTGTTCTGAATAACTGTTCTCTCGGAATGGAGATGACAGAAGAATTACCGCCGTCATTGCTGCGGAATACCGCTTCTACACAAGGAATGCTTGCAACAGCACTGCCGTGTTTCTTGTATACAGCTAAGCTGTTGGAAATAATTTCACTGGATACAAGGCATCTGTTTCCGTCATGTACCATGACGATATCATCATCGGATACGCCTGCTTCTTTCAGTGCATTTAATCCGTTGAGTATGGACTCCTGTCCTGTTTCTCCTCCCGGAACAACCCATTCCAGTTTTGTGATATTAAACTGTCTTGCATAAGCTTTTAAAACATCAATCCAGGAAGGCAGTGTCACAACGACGATTTTATCTACCATCGGATGATTCTGAAAAGCCTCCATTGTATGGATAATTACCGGTTTTTCTTCGACATGAATGAACTGTTTTGGGATATCCTGTCCCATTCTGGTTCCTGATCCAGCAGCTGTTAATAATGCAATAACCATATTTATTCTCCTTTTTAATTCTCATCCGGAAACTTCAGTTCCAGTAATATATGTGATTCTCTGTCTTTTTCATCCGGGATCTGCATGTAATCCCCGTATAATACTTTCAGATATGCGTCATAGTTTTTCGGAATAGCCCATTGATATCCCTCGAAATCCATTTTTACGGTTTCTATGACATCTTCGCGTTTATACATTTCCTTGAAATAATGTTTGCGTCCGGAAGGAATGCTGACATATCTTGAATTGCTGTTACGGCAGAAGCCGTTAACACCTGCAACAATTTCAGCCCATTTCTTTACCGATGCAAAACGGATTGTACTGCCGACACCGATTTTCAATTCAAATGCAGATTTTACAGAAGGATTCTTCGCCTCCAGATCTCTCATCAAAACTCTGTTTTTATAGAAATTCCGGCAGGAGAGCAGAAAGCCTGCTCCCATACAGAATACACCGTGGATATCTCTCATGACTTTGGTGTCATATGTATTTTCCACTTTGAACAGATCCACAAAGAATCCGGCTTCTTCCAGTCCGATATCTTCCCTGCCTCTGCAGATAGTGTTTTTCAAACGGACTCTTCCGATGGTCATACCGTATTCCGGTGTATGCCATGTATGTACCCAGTATTTCTCACCGTATGTGATTTTAAAATACGTGATAAATCTGTCAAAATCATCACCAAGGATGGCAATATCCATATCATCATCCCAAGGGATAAATCCATGATGACGAACTGCTCCAAGAGCACTTCCGCCACACAGGAAATATGTGACATTGTATTTATCACAGACATCAATGATATCTTTGGCACTGTCTAAGAGAACCAGTTGAAATTTCCTTAATAATTCCCCTTCAAGATGGATATAGTTTCCATCATCTGTATTCATGTTTTTAAATACTTCTACTGTAGCTAATTTCATATCAACCTCAGAAACTCTTGTCATATTTCTTATGGAACAGCTTAGCCTGTAAGAAGGAAGTAATCTTTCTCTTCCAGTCTATCTCCCCCATATAAAGATACGGCACTTCACAAATATCCTTTTTAACAATATAGCCTGTTTTCATCTGATGTAAAAGCCATACATTGAACAATCTTTCCGAAACTCTGCCGAGATATCTTTTTTCAAAATCCGTCATACCGGTTGTATCATATCTTTTTTCCAGCTCTTCCAGAATATCAAACAACCAGTACAGATATTTGTTTGTCAGTTCTTTATTCATGATGAACATGTTGAACAGCCAGCACGAATCCTGTTTCATGAACCGGTCAAAATCCTTTAAATAAGCAGGATACTTTTCTTCGATAATCTCTCTTGTCAGATCAAACTGTTTCCCATCGAATGTATGGGCATAATGGGAATAACAGGATTCGATATAATATCTTCTCTTTTTCGGAACAATCACCTTGTATTTTTCCAGCAGCTGATCGGCTTCTTCACCGGTCAGTACACTGTTCAGTTTTCCGTGTTCCTTCTGGTATTGTTTATTTTTCAGTGTGAAATATCTGCGGTAATGTACCAGTCCGAGATAATCATAATCCAGATTCTTCCAGGCCCAGTATAATCCGGTCAGTTCACAATACAGATTGTTTTTAGAGCTGATATTCTCCCCTGTGTTATCCGTGACAAATCCAAACGTTTCTTTTCCTTCTGCACCTACATGCAAAGGAAGATATACTTCATCCGAAGGAACTTCACATTCCTTATGACAGGCAATGATTAACTGAATATTTTTCATTGAGCACCATCCTTTTTTATGACAGAAATAAACGTTCTTAATATGATGCGGATATCCAGCAGTAACGATGCATGATCCACATAATACATTTCCATCTTCTGTCTTTCACCGGTTTCATATGTCGCATTGTTTCTTGCGTATGCCTGCCAATATCCTGTCAGACCCGGTTTTACCGCAAGAAGTTTTGCGATATCTTTGCCGTATATTTTTGTTTCTTCTTCAACGATCGGTCTTGGTCCGACAATGGACAGGGAACCAAACAGAATATTGAACAACTGCGGTAATTCATCCAGGCTTGTTTTACGGATAAAATTGCCTATATTCGTAATTCTCGGATCATTGTCGATCTTGAATTCCTTCTTATACTGTTCCAGCTGTTCAGGTGTCAGCAGTTTCTCAAGATCACCTGCATCCTGCCGCATGCTTCTGAACTTGTATATTGTCACAATTTCTCCGTTTTTGCCGATTCTCTTATGGCCATAGAACGGGCTTCCCCCGTCATCTGCAATGACAAGAATTGTCAGAATCAGCAATACCGGTGAGAGAAGCACAATCGCAAGAAGGGATAAGAGGATATCAAAGATTCTCTTGATCAAAAGATACACAACATTCTGCTTTTCGGTATATACACTGTGGTCATATGCCAAAGGCTTGCCGGTTTCATTTTCATCATGGATAAAGTCATATTCTTCCTGAATATGGGTTGTTCCATCCACGCGTAAGGATCTGAATGACAGATATCTTGCAACAGTCAGCAGGATAATTGCCAGATCTTTTCCGATATTCCAGTTCAACACATATTCATCCTGTGAATCGGCAATGCGTGACTGATCCCTGTCACTGCTCCAGTAACCGATCGCACCGGGACGAATGGATAGAGTGTTTCTTTCCTTGCTTGACATATTGATATATCTTGGCAGGCTTGGTGCCTTAGGACCGATCAGATCCATTTCCCCGGAAATAATATTGATCAATTGCGGCAATCCATCCAGATGTGTCTTTCTCAGTATTTTACCGATAAAGGTATACGGGCTTTTTCCTGCTTTTTTTCTTTCTTCGGCATCCATGCGGAAAATGCGGAATCTGTATTGATAGAATCTGCGGTTATGTACACCGACTCTGACTCTTGTGACGAACACTTTACCCGGAGATTCAATCTGGTCAAATATGGCTGTCACAAAAAATATCACCACAAATACCGGAAGGAATACCAAAGCAGCTAATAAGCTGAAAATACGGCGAATCAGTACCTGTCTCTTAGGCATTGGTGCAATATTGTGGTAGCTGACAACAGGACAGTTGCCGATACGGTCCAGTCCCCTGTAAGAGTCATCTACTTCAAACTCATCAATCTGTACATGAATTACTTTCCCCAGTCTTCTGAAGGCTTTCAGCCATTCTTCGATCTGTTCATCGGTCTCTGTTCCCTGAATGATTAATACCGCATCCACATCCATCTGGCCGATATCTTCAACCATGTCTTTCCTTGTAGAGACAACGGAATATCCTTCCACTTCCTGATCCTTGCAGTCCTTGTCCAGTATAACAAATCCGGATATGGAAAAACGCCAGTCATCTATTGCCTTGATTTTCTTTAAAGTTTTCTTTACGTCTTTTTCCGAAGAAAGAATGACCACCTTTTGTGATTGTGTGCCGCTCTGCAATTTGGGAATAATGACATTCTTGACAAAAATACGTGCCAGATAATCCACAAGAAGCAGAACAAGAGCATATATACCGATAAACAGTCTGGAAATCACTTCACTGATCTTGCCGATATATAAATACATGATGATGATCACGACGACATAAAAAACCATCTTGAAAGAAGCACCGAGCTCTTCGCTGGAGGATCTTTTTAAGAAGTTGTCATCGTTATATAAAGAAAGGATATTAAAGATGATATATCCCATTATGGCAACCAGCAGAAAACGCCAGTAATCATAACCTTCCCATCTGTAAAAACCTCTTGCAGGCAGATTGGACCGGATAACCAGTGCAATTGCATAAGAAACAAACATTGACAGAATATCTGCCAGATTCACTATATATAATGTATATCTTTTTAAATTACTAAACATTCCAGTATCATTCCTGTTTTAAAAAATGCCTCTTTTCGGGAGGCGTTAGGTATAAACGGGATATTCTCCGGCATTATACAAATCCGCAGTATTGCCACGGTCGCATCCCCGCTCTTATGCATATTAAAAACATGCTCCGAGCACCATTAATATAACACACTTTATAACGCAAAACAATCTTCATCCCGGCTGTAAGCCTTTTCTCTTTCATTCTTTTCCAAGGAATATATTTTCACAAAACAGAAACAATTTGATAGAATGTTTGTACTGGTAATATTTATGGAAAAAATGAACCTGACGGATAAAATCAAAAAAGAAAAATGGTCGGTATTGATCATTCTGTTATCTATTTTAGTATATGCAGGACTGAGAGTATATCTGCATGAAGACAGGATTTTGGAACAGGGAACCGATTATGCTGAATATGAAAAAGCTGTTGTTACAGAAATTCTTTCCGACAGTACCTTTCAGGATGAATCTTCCGATTTCGGATACAGGGGCGAACAATCCCTGATCATGGAGGTACAAACAGGCCAATACAAAGGTACTTCCTTAATGGTGGGTAATTACATCGGTCCTTTATACGGTGTGCCTCTTCAAAAAGGAGATACTGCTTCCATCATCATTAATACATACTCTTCAGGTGATGTACGGGCTACTGTTTATGAATTCAATCGCATACCCGCACTCATCGGCATTCTCTTATTATTTTTCCTGATCACGATTCTCATCGGAGGAAAAACCGGTGCAAGATCTCTTGTTTCCTTAATTGTCACTATCCTGATATTATTCAGAATACTGATACCCTTCCTGTTGAAAGGTGCCCCGACATTGCCTGCCGTATTCCTGGCATGCTTATTTATTACTGTAATATCTTTTACAATCCTGGGCGGATTGCAAAGAAAGACCGTCTGTGCAATGATCGGCACTACATCCGGAACAGCCTTTGCGATGTTATTCGGCTTAGCTGCACAATACTTTGCACGCATTGACGGTTTGCGTGTAGCGGATGTTGAACCATTATTACAATTAAGACAATCCGGCATTCCGATCGGCTTAAGAGGACTTCTCGTAGGAGGAATCATCATCAGTGCATTAGGCGCTGTCATGGATGTAGCCATGAGCATCTCCTCTTCGTTGGAAGAAGTGCATAATGCCAATCCGAATCTTAACGCAAAGGAACTGTTTCAATCCGGCATGAATATCGGCCAGGATATGGTTGGCACCATGACAAATACCCTGATTCTTGCCTTTTTGGGAAGCGGCTTTACCCTGATCATTTATCTATTCTCCTTAGGATTATCCACATACCAGCTGTTACCATCTGCATATACCGCAATCGAAGTAATCAGCGGCATATCCAGCAGTATCGGCATGATCCTGACCATTCCCTTAACCGCATTCATCAATGCATTGCTACTTGCAAAAGACAGAACATAAGTAAACGGAGGACATTATCCTCCGTTATTTGTTTTGTATCAGTTTACTGTTTCTCAAGAAATTCTTCCACTTTTTCTATAGAAAGATTCAAATACATAGCGATACTATCTTTATCCAAACCTTTTTCATTCATAAGGCAAACTGCTTCTTTTGTCTTTTGAAAAGCTCCCTGAATAATGCCTTGTTCAATGCCTCTTTCAATACCTTTTTCAATACCTTTTTCAATACCTTTTTCAATTCCAAGGTCATAGCCCTGGTCATAGCCTTTCCCATATCCTTTGTCATAGCCTTGACCGTAGCCTTCTTTTGCGGCTTTTTCCATGACATAGGAAGCAAGGCCGTTTGTAGACTCCATGATCTCCTCCTCCTTTTTGCTCAGATGAACGCCGAATTTTTCTTCCAGTATCTTCTTTTTTTCTTTGCCTGTCAGCTTGTTTGTGAATATTGTATACAGTAATGATATCAGCTTGTTTTCGCTTTTTCCATCCTCCGGTATGCAGAGCATGATGCCTTCCATCAGTTCAAACCCCGTGAAGGAGAATTCCTTCCCGTGCATCATCTCCTTTACAAGCGATATTTTCGTGATGGTGTCCTGTGCGTATTTCGGCGCATTGAAGATGGTCCAGACGCTGTAGGCTCTTGCGATATTTCCGTACTCCTGTTCCGCAAGGGAAAAGTCGCGGTCACCCTGGCTCGAGATCATCCTTGCCAGAAAGAACACAATTCTCGAGGCAAGGGGGTATCCCGGATGCAGGCTGTTTGCGATCTCTGCATCCAGGTGGATGACAAGGCCTTTTCTTTCTCCCTGCGGTGTAAGCACTCTTACAAACACATCGTAAAAGACTCTTCCCTCATTCGGCGCGGCGTCCTCTTTGGATATGCCGGGTACGTTTGTCATCCCCGGATTCACCATTCTGGACGAGACTTCCGGATCCCCTTCAATGTAAGGAACAATGTCTTTGGGTTCCATTCCTTTGAACTCTTCCGCACATCCGGAAAGGATGTGAGCGAGCACGTACCTGTTGGCCAGAAGGATCTTGGCATTCATGTCATATTGTGATGCTGCTTGCGTAGCATCCAGGTTTATGAAAAGATTTCTGATTTCGTTTTTCATACAATTCCTCCTGTTTTGTTTATAGTGAGGAATTGATTTGTTTTATCATAAATGGATCAGTATTTTTTTTGTTGAATTTTGCTCATCCACACTATAGCATTCACCCCACTTCGGTTCAATGCCAAAAAAACACAATGACCTGTGCCATTGTGCTTCATATTATGAATTATTGTTCTGCATAAGTTCTGTAAAGGAATGTTACAGTCTGTGCTCTTGTACATGCCTTTCCGGGGGCAAATGTTGTGGGGGATGTTCCGGTTGTGATCTTCTTTTCTACCATCCAGATAACCGGTTCTGTATAGGAACGTCCTTCTTCTACATCCGTAAACGGATTTGTTCCTGTAACTGCAGGCTTTCCGGCTGCCCTGTAAAGGAATGTTGCGACCTGTCCTCTTGTGACTTCTTTGGATGGAGAGAATTCCGTTTCACTTGTACCGGTTGTTATTTCGTTCTCCAATGCCCAAAGTACTGCCTTGTAGTAGCTGCGGGTTTTATCCTGCACATCCGTGAACGGGCTTTCTGTGAGAGCCGGCTCAGGCTGACCTTTCTGCCTCCATAGGAAGGTGACAAACTGTGACCTAGTACATGGTTCGCCAGGCGCAAACATTGTGGCAGATTTTCCGGTTGTAATACCCTTTTCCACTGCCCAGTATACCGGATTATAATACGAGACCTCCGGATCCAGTACATCATTGAAAATGATTTTGGATTTTGCCGGAATATCCTCTGTCTGTTTTTCACCACAGTCTTTGCAGACTTTTTCTTTTTGGCCTTTTTGTGTATACAGCGGTTCTTTGACGACCTTGTATTCACTCCAGTTATGATGGTCAATGACATAATCGATGCGATTTGTTTCGGCATATTCCTTTGCGTATGAGGAACATCCGCCATGAATAGTGGCATTGACCACATGTGAATAATCATATGTCCAGTAATAACCTGTCCATAAAATATCATCTCCGATTTCCGTTACACTGTCCGGAATGATAATGTCTTCTAAAGATCTGCAGGAATAGAAAGCCTTCTCTTTGATGGATTTTGTGCCTTCGGAAATTGTGACAGTCTTCAAATTACCAAAGTATGCAAATCCTTCTGCCGGTATGGAGGTAATATCTTCGCCAAACTGCATTTCTTTCACAGAATCCCTGATATATCTCCAACAGTTATCACCCGAACTGTATACATATCCACTTCTGGTTGAAGACAGAGGATATCTCATTTCTCCTTCTGTCGCAAATGAGAAATCTCCGCTTCCCGTGAAACTGAGTACATTATCTTTTAAATCCCATGTGATGTTTTCACCGGCAACTTTATATACCTTTTTATGAAATGCACCTGTTTCCGCATCAATTGTGTAAAAGTCCACCGCATTATCTTCAGAAGCATAATACACAATGTTATTTCCGGATAATACCGGTTTACAGTCGGAAATCATTGCAGAAGCTGTATATTCCTTGCTGATTTTGTTGCCGCTTCCATCAACAAATACATAATGAATGATCCCTGCCGAGAGCGGATCCTGTTTATCTGAAAGCTGCAAGCTGTCTGTATCTGATACGTATTCCTCCCAGAGAACCATGAAGCGGTTATCATTTACCTTGGTAATATTCACTCCATAAAAGCTCTTTCCGTTATCCTGATAATTCGTCAGCCATTTTACCGTCGTGTTGTCATGATTCATGGAGGATAAAGGCGTAACTGTCAGATAGATGTTATGGGCGGTTGAAGATGTTACATCGTCATATTTTGACTGGTCAATGGATGTACCGAGGCCAAGGACATTTGTATCTGATATTGCGATGTCATCTGCCGATGCATAACACGCTATTGCCCAAGCAGAATCTCTGCTTCCGCCATAATCCAGTACAGAAAAGCTCTCTTCATAAGTATTAAAGTAATTTGTTCCTGTCCGGTTTGTGTCAAATCGGGAAAGAGATGTATATCTGCTTCCTTCACTGCATTCCAGTATATAAAGATCTGTTCCTTTATGATCAATGTGCTGTGAGAAGGAATGCCAGAAATCACCATATACAATTTCAGTAGCGAAAGAAGTTTCATCCATGCGGATCAGCATCATGCCCTGATGTCCCTGATTATAATTGGGATCTACATAACCCTGTCTGCCGGTTGCCACATACAATTTTCCATCAACTTCCGTCATATTGACACAGGAATGATCAAACGGATAACGGATTTCATATTCCCAGCCTTTTTTGGCATAAATACTGCCTGCGCCGATACGGTTCCAGTCAGAATCATATTTGATGATGCGTACGACTTCCGTACCATCCACACCGTCTTTATTGTATTGTCCTTCAACAAGATAATATGCATCACTTCCTTTGAAGAAACCGCCCCAGACAGGCAGTTCCATGGAAACTTTCCCTTTTTTCAATAAATTGAAAGAGGAATCATACTCTTCC
>JAFYCG010000226.1 GCA_017539825.1 Solobacterium sp.
AACACATTAAAAAACTATGCATTTTTATAGTAAAAATACTGCATTTTCCTTACAATTTATGGCTATTTTCGGCATTTTCATTATGATTGCATTAAAATTTTGTTAATACGCTGAAACAAAAAGGAACGGATTTCTCCATTCCTTTGATTTCAATCAGAAATACGCCTTTATGCCTTGATCCAGGAATACCTGAAGATATTCCGTAAGATCCTCTTTATGCAATGCATTCATATTATGATATGCATATTCCTGATCTAATAATGCATATTTGTTTTCCCCGAACTGATGAAACGGAAGCAATTGACATTGTGCAGTTCCGATCTCTTTTAACAGCTTCGCTAATCCTTCCGCATCGGATAAGGAATCGTTGAAACCGGGGATAACCGGTATTCTCGCTAAGACTTCTTTACCGGTTGAAATTGCATATTTCATATTTTCTACAGGCAATGCATTGATAACTCCTGTTCCTTCTTTATGCCTTTCAGGATTCCAATGCTTCATATCAAATAAGATATAATCGATATTCTCAATGACTTTTTGAAATACTTCCGGATTTGCAAATCCTGTTGTCTCACAACAGGTATGCAGTCCCTCTTCTTTGGCAGCTTTTAACAATTCTGTTGAAAAGGCAGGCTGCGCAAGCATTTCTCCGCCTGATAATGTAATACCGCCACCGCTTTCTTCATAGAAAACTTCATCCTGCATCACGACATCGATCACTTCCTGAACGGTTTTTGTCTCTCCTTCTGTTTGCAAAGCTTTGGCAGGGCATTCCATGACACATTTTTTGCATGAGATACATTTCAGATGATCTATATGTATATTATCCCCATTTAACGAAACAGCGCCTGCCGGGCAAGTCTCAATGCAATGATGACAATGAATACATTTCTTATGATCCCATAATACCTGTACTTTGGTTAACTGGCTTTCCGGATTGGCACACCATTTGCAACGCAGAGGACATCCTTTCAAAAAGACAACGGTACGGATGCCGGGTCCGTCATTGACACTGAATTTCTGTATATTAAATATGGTTCCTGTAAGTGTACGATCTGCTCTTTCCATATGAATCACCTCACCAAGATCTTACCATATCCGTTTCAAAATGTATACAAAAATATTTCATTCGTAAGTTTTTGTAATTTTTATTGAAATTCCATTGACATATATCAGATCATATTATATATTGTTTTTGCAAATGAAAAGTAAAAAAGTTTCGTTTGAAATAAAAAGGAGACATGAATATGGAAAACAAGGAACATTTCGGATCATTAACACAGAGAATGCAGGCATTCCGTGAGGAAGTCCTGGATGAAAAGCCATATGTCGATGCCGAAAGAGCCGTATTGGCTACAGAAGCATATAAAGAAAATCAGAACCAGCCAAGAGTCATGATGAGAGCATTAATGCTCAAAAAGATTCTTGAAGAGATGTCCATCTATATTGAAGATAAAACATTACTGGTCGGAAATCAGGCAACAAAAAACAGAAATGCTCCTGTCTTTCCGGAATATACACTTGAATTTGTCCTGAATGAACTGGATCTCTTCGAAAAAAGAGACGGCGATGTCTTCTATATTACGGAAGAGACAAAGGAACAGATCCGCAGCATTGCTCCATTCTGGAACAATAACAACCTCCGTGCAAGAGGTGAAGCGCTTCTTCCGGATGAAGTCAGTGTATTCATGGAAACCGGTGTATTCGGCATGTAAGGAAAGCTGAATGCAGGCGATGCCCATCTGGCAGTCAATTATGAAAAGGTATTAAAAGAAGGCTTGAAAGGCTACGAAGAAAGAACAAAGGCACTGAAGAATGCATTGGATCTGGCTGATCCGGATTCCATTGACAAATACGTCTTCTATAAAGCGGTTCTGATTGTTATTGAGGCAGTACATACCTTCGCAAGCAGATACAGCACACTGGCAGCTGAATTATCCGAAAAAGAAACGGATGAAAAGAGAAAAGCCGAATTAAAAGAAATCAGCAGAATCTGTGCAAGAGTTCCATATGAACCGGCTTCTTCCTTTAAGGAAGCAGTACAGTCCGTATGGTTCATCCAGTTAATCCTGCAGATCGAATCCAACGGTCATTCGTTAAGCTATGGAAGATTTGACCAGTACATGTATCCGTATTTCATCAATGATATTAAAAACGAAAGAATCACAAAGGAAGAAGCATTAGAGCTTCTGACATGTCTCTGGATTAAAACATTAACCATCAACAAGGTCAGATCACAGGCACATACATTAAGTTCAGCCGGTTCTCCGATGTATCAGAATGTCACCATCGCCGGCCAGACAACCGATAAAAAAGATGCGGTAAATGAACTCTCCTTCCTCGTATTACAGTCTGTCGCACAGACCAGATTAACCCAGCCGAACCTGACTGTCCGTTATCACGCCAATCTGAATAAACAGTTCTTTGATGAATGTATTGAAGTCATGAAACTCGGATTCGGCATGCCGGCGCTCAACAATGATGAAATCATCATCCCTTCCTTCATTAACTGGGGTGTTAAAGAAGAAGACGCATACAACTACAGCGCAATCGGCTGTGTTGAAACAGCTGTACCGGGCAAATGGGGCTATCGCTGCACAGGCATGTCCTATGTCAACTTCCCAAGACTTCTTCTTTGTGCAATGAATGACGGCGTTGATCTGACGAGTGGAAAACGATTCACAAAGAGCTATGGTTATTTCACAGAATGGAAAGATTTTGATGAATTGATGCAGGTATGGGATAAAACCCTCAGAGAATTCACCAGATACAGTGTCATCGTTGAAAATGCAATCGATAAAGCAAGTGAAAGAGATGTACCGGATATTCTCTGCTCCGCATTAACCGATGACTGCATCGGCAGAGGAAAAACCATCAAGGAAGGCGGTGCGGTATATGACTTCATCTCCGGTTTGCAGGTAGGCATTGCCAATATGGCAGATTCTCTTGCCGCAATTAAAAAACTGGTTTATGAAGAAAAGAAAATCACACCGGAACAGTTATGGAATGCCATCCTGGATGATTTCCAAAGCGATGAAAACAAAAAGATCCAGGAGATGTTGATCAACGACGCACCAAAGTACGGAAATGACATTGATGCAGTCGATAACCTCGTGGTAGAAGCTTATGATTCTTATTTAGATGAAATCAAAAAATACCCAAACACAAGATACGCAAGAGGTCCGATCGGCGGTATCCGCTATGGCGGTACTTCCTCCATCTCCGCTAACGTCGGCCAGGGCATGGGAACAATGGCTACACCGGATGGCAGAAATGCCAAAGAACCTTTGGCAGAAGGATGCTCCCCTGCACATAACGCAGATAAAAACGGCCCGACAGCTGTATTCAAATCCATCACAAAACTTCCTACAGATAAGATTACAGGCGGCGTATTGCTGAACCAGAAGATGACACCACAGATGTTATCGAGTGAAGAAAACAAACAGAAACTGGAGATGTTATTAAGAGCATTCTTCAACAGGCTCCATGGCTATCATGTTCAATACAACATCGTTTCCAAAGAAACATTGCTGGATGCACAGGCACATCCTGAAAAACATAAAGACTTAATTGTCAGAGTAGCCGGTTACAGCGCATTCTTCAATGTCTTATCCAAGAAAACACAGGACGATATTATCGGCAGAACCGAACAGTCATTATAGAAAAGAGGGAAAAGAAAATGAAACTGTTTATTGATGATGCAAATCTCGAAGCAATCAAAGAACTGAATGAGTACTATCCGGTTGACGGTGTCACAACCAACCCTTCCATTCTTGCAAAAGCAAAAAGAGATCCAAGAGAAACACTGAAGTCAATTCGTGAGATCATCGGTGAAGACAAAATCATCTTTGCCCAGGCAGTTGATCTTACCTATGAAGGAATGTTAGAAGATGCACACATGATTATGGATCTTCTGGGAAAGAACACTGTCGTTAAGCTCCCTTCAACACCGACAGGTTTCAAAGCTATGATGGCATTAAAGAAGGAAGGAATCCCGACATGCGGTACCGTTGTCTATACACCAATGCAGGCTTACCTTGCAGCTAAAGCCGGTGCTTCCTATGTTGCTCCATATGTTAACCGTATTGATAATATGGGATATGACGGCGTCGATGTTGTCAAGAAAATTCAGGACATTCTGGAAAACAACGGAATGGATTGCGAAGTACTTGCCGCATCCTTCAAGAACAGCCAGCAGGTTCTTGAACTTGCTGAATACGGTGTCGGCAATGCCACATGTGCCGCTGATGTCATTAAGGGGTTTGTAAAGAATCTGGCTATTGACGGTGCTATACAGGATTTCGTTGATGACTTCGAAGCATTAACCGGAAAAACTTCCATGTCCGCTTTAGACTGAAAACAGATGCTCAACGCATCTGTTTTTTTATCTGCTGATCTTTCCCAAGAATAATACCTGTTACAGACAGCGAAGTCAGCATCCATATAGTCAGATTTGAATGATCGGTTGTATCCTTATGCATTCTGATTCAGAATGCGTACTGTACTTCCTTTGCCGTCAGATGCTTTTTTGACAATCATCTGCATGTTGATTCTTTCTTCCAGCTCTTTACGATGACTGATAATACCGATCAGTTTTCCGTTTGTCGATAAAGTTGTCAGCATGTCAATTGCTTCATTTAAGGAAGTATCATCCAACGTACCGAATCCTTCATCAATAAACAATGCATCAACGGTAATGCCTCCGGCATTTGCGCTGATTCTGTCGGACAAACCTAAAGCCAGACTTAATGACGCTTTAAAGCTTTCTCCTCCGGACAAAGAACTGACAGGTCTTTTTTTGCCGGTATAGTTATCCAGAACATCTAAGCTCAATGCATTTTTACCGCTGATTTCATTGGGATCTTCATGACGATACAGTTCAAACTGTCCTCCTGTCATCATGGATAATCTTGCATTTGCAGCAGCAATGATACTGTCAAAACCGGTAGCCTGTACATACTGTTCTAATGTGATTTTATTCTTACCGGTTACCTTACCATTGATCAGATCGTTTAAACCGCTCAATATGATTTGTGTATGTCTGATCTTTTCCGATTCTGCAGCATCCTTTTTCATATACTTCAAGGTTCTTGTATTGTCATCGATACGGTGCAGGGCATCACTCTGCGCATTTTGCAGTTTCTTAACGGTCTGTTCCTGCTGATGAAGCTGTTCTTCCAGAGCCGTCAGATCAATCTTTTCCTTCCCTGCCGTCTCTTTTTCATAACGGGATAAAAGCTGTTTGTTTAAAACAACTGCATTCTGATATGCAGAAATTCTGTCCTCTGTCTTTTTAATCTGTCCTTCCGTAATCAGATACCTGAGGAAGTTTTCTTCTGTTTTCAGATCTTTGGATAATGCATCAAGATACGCGGTTTTTTCTGCCTTCAGTTTTTCTTCATTTTCCTTTTTCTGCTGAACATCTTTTTCATATGCGGTATTGGCTTTGACCAGAGCAGAATCTGCATTTCTTTCTTTTGTCTCTGCATCCTGTATGCTTTGTTTCAGATTTGAAACAACCTTTTCCAGTTTTATTCTGTTCTCTACTGCTTCCTTTAAACTTGCAAAAGCCAAGGCAGGCAAAGCTTCCAATGAAGCTTTATTTGCGCTGATCTTTGTCTGATTCTGCAAGTCCTTTTCCCTCACCCCTACTTCTTTTTCTTCAAGGTTGTGGATTGTATCTGTTTGTGCGGACAGTTTTGTTTCTATAGACCGGTATTCCTCATATTCTTTCGTATATGTTTCAATCTCTGCCTTTTTCGAAACAATCATCTGTTTCAGATTTGTATCTGCAGAAACGGATTGTGTAATCAATCCTTCAAGATTTTCTTCCGTCAAAGTCCATGCGTTTTGTTTCTCATATTCCCTTAACAAAGTGACAAGATCTTCATTTAATGCTTTTGCGATCTCCGTTAAGGAAGTATCCGCCTGCCTTGCGGAAAGAGCAGCATCTTCTTTGATCTTTCGTAAATCATCTGTTTTCTTTCTGATCGCTTTTACATCTTCTTCGGAATAATGCTCTTCCGGAAGTTTAGCCAATACAGGATGATGTACAGCTCCGCATACAGGACATGGCTTACCTTCTTCAAGATTTTCCGCAAGAATGCCTGCTAAAGAATCCGTATAGATTTTTTCTATGCGCATGCATTCCGCCTGTAAAGCGACATAGTTGTGATCTGCTTTTCTGTAAGCTTCCTGTTTTACGGAGAGTTCATTCGTCTTTTTTCTGTATGACGGAATTCTTTTTCTTTGTATATCACTCATGCGCAAAGAAAGTGCAGAAAGATTATTCAGGGCATTTTCCGCTTCCGTCAATCGCACCTGTGCATCTTTCAGTTCTTCTTTTCTGTTCTGGTTTTTTTGCAGTTCTTCTTTCAGATTCTTAACTTTTACCGTGATCTCTTTCAGTTCTTCTTCTGTCTTTTTCCTGTCATTTTCCAGCTTGTCTTTTTCTTTCAGCAATGCATCTTTACGGGTATACTGCTCCTCCTCTTTCTGCATTGCAGCAATTTGAATCGAATACCTGTCTGCGTCTGTTTGTTTTTTCTTTGCCTCAGCAAAATATGCAGATGCCTTGGTCATCTCTTCCTTTGCATGATCAAGGATCTTTTTATCTTCCTCCGTTTTTCGAACAAGAGAAAGATAGTCTTTTTCACTTTGTCTGTATCGCATATACATCGGATTGATCTCTCTGACCGCAATTTTCTGCAGAACAAGCTCTTTGGAAAGATGATCTGTCTCTTCTTTTTTCTCTGCTAATTCCCTCTCTTTTTTCTTTTCTGTTTCATAAAGGGAAATCTT
Source organism: Solobacterium sp. (assembly GCA_017539825.1). GTDB lineage: Bacteria > Bacillota_I > Bacilli_A > Erysipelotrichales > Erysipelotrichaceae > Bulleidia. The sequence goes on from JAFYCG010000226.1 coordinate 6,802, forward strand.
CTGATTGGTCTCTTTCGCCAATGCATCATTCTTCTTTAAAGCATCTAAAAGAATGTTTTCTTTTTCCCATTGTTCTTTTATTCTTTCTTCCATTTCTTTATCTTTTTCAATACATACATCAATGAAAGAAAGCATCTCTTCCAGCTGATAAACATGGCCGGTCTGTTTCATCGTATTCACAAATGAATCATACTGTTCCTGTAAAACCGGATCATTGACTTTTACACCGCCGAAATACTGCATGAGACTTCTTTCTTTTTCCTTCGCCTGTGCTGTTGTTGCGGAGGTTTTATCTTTGAGGATCAGTCCCATCCTGTTGTATCCTTCGGTCAGAAAAATCTTCTGCAGAATCTGTGTTCTCTCTTCCGATTTCGCATTCAGAAGCTGAAAGAACTCTCCCTGTGCAATCATCGAGATCTGTTTAAACTGTTCAAAATCAATCCTTAAAATATCGGAAATCACCGGTTTAACCTTGTTGATTCCTTCAACCGGTTCTCCATCCGGAAGATATAACACAACCGTTTCTGACTGATTGGTTAATCCCTTTCCTCTTTTTTTCACAGCTGTGTATTGCGGTGTACGGTAAATTCTGTATTTCTTATTGCGGTGTGTAAATGTCAGATCCACAAATGAAGGTGTACTCGGATCTGCATAATCACTGCGCAGGGAATGATTGCCGCGGTATTTGCCGCTGGCTTGTCCGTACAGTGCAAAACTGATCGCATCAAAAATGGTTGTCTTGCCGGCACCTGTTAATCCGGTAATCAGAAACAGTCCGGAATCACCGAATGCGGTAAAATCGATTTCTGTTTCTTTTGCGTATGGACCAAATGCGGAAATAATCAGTTTCTCAGGCTTCATTTTTCACACCTGCCTCTCTTGCCACTTCATTCAGAATCTGCCATTCTTCTTCCGAAGGTTCTCCCCCCTTAACCTTCTTATAGAAATCTTTCATAAGATCTTCAAAAAGTGTCTGTTGGGTAATCGTCATAAAATCAAAGTTTTCAAGCTCTTTTGTATGACTGTTTTCGTAGGAGAGTTTCATGACATTGGGATAATATGCACGAATGCGTGATATCGCATCCGGAATAATGTCCTCATCTGTCAGAATGACCTGAAGATAATCTTCCGGTTCAACTATATTTTCCGGCTTTAAAAGATCTGACATCTTTCCTTTGATCCTTCTCATATCTCTTAAAGGTTTCAAAGGAACAAGTTCTACTTTCACATTTCCTTTTTCCTGCATTGTTACAAGGGGTACGGATTTTGTATATCCTATCTCACTCAATGAATATTTTAAAGGAGATCCGGAATATCTCGCTGTATCTCTTCCGATTTTCTGAGGGCGGTGAATATGCCCTAATGCCACATAATCAAAGTCATCAAATACATTCACATCCACTTTTTCTACTGTCCCGACAAATTCCGAAGCGGTATTCTCTGAACCTGCTGTTTCCGGATCATAGCCTTCATTTGTGACAAACTGATGCGCCAGAATAATATTTCTTTCTTCCTTTTTGATATCCGCTTTGGCAATTGCGGTACGGATGGCAGCATCATAACTGCTGATCTCTTCTTCCGGATAATAGTATCTTACGGAAGAGGCCTTCACAAACGGAAGCATCCAGATATGGACAACCCCATAATCATCCTCTGCATCCACTCTTGCAATCTTTCCTTCATATTTGCTGCGAATATAAATGTCACTGGCAGAAAAAAGACTGGCACCGAAATTCAGCCTTTCATCCGAATCGTGATTACCGCTGATCGCAAATACCATAATATGTGCTTTGGCAAGTTTGCGGAGGAATTCATCCAGCAGCTTTACCGCTTCCTCACTGGGTATGCTTTTATCATAAATATCTCCCGCAATCATAACTGCATCTGCTTTTTCCTTTATTGCGAGGTCAAAAATCTGATCCAGAATATATTTCTGATCTGGAATCATATTGATTTCATTCACAATCTTGCCGATATGTAAATCTCCTAAATGTATAAATTTCATATTCCCTCCGGATGAAAAAGACGGATAACCGTCTTTTTAATTCTCTTTCGCTGTCGCTACGCTGACTGTTACACCATCCAGTGCAGATAATTGTTCCTGTACTTTTGTGATAACATCTTCCGGTGCATCAATTGCCACGCTGATCAAGGAAATCTTCTTTTCCCTGTAAGGCACCCCCATTCTTCCGATAAAATATTGACTATATTCATGAAGTGTCTGGTTCAGCGCTTCAACCGTTTCCGGATTTTCTACCACGATAGCGATAACTGCAATTTTCTGACTCATTGAGAATTCCTCCTTTATATAATCATA
>JAFYCG010000227.1 GCA_017539825.1 Solobacterium sp.
AAACAGAAAACATAGTAAAAGTGTCACTTGTACAAATAGATTCAACTAGATAATCTCAAAGCCGGATGATTTAATCTTCCGGCTTTTCTTTTGATTTCAAATGATATATTAATATAAATTTGATATATGACTAAAATTAATTTTATTTATCAATCTTCCATCCAAAAGCCGGATAGACATGCTCAAGCAGATATCTTCCTACGCCGTCTTCGTTATAGTCATATTCCGTTATGGCATCTGCTACGGCTTTTGTATCATCTGTTCCGTTCTTCAGGCATACTGACCATCCTGCTGTTTCCAATAAAGCATTGTCATTAGAGGTATCTCCGAAAGCCATGACGGAGTCTAACGGTATATCTCTTTCGTTACAATAAGCTTCAAGGGCAATGCCTTTGTTTACTCTCGGATCATTGAATTCCACCAGCCAGGATTGTGTTTTATAACCGATATACTTGTCGGAAGGATGATCGGCGATATGTTTCTCTATGGCAGGCATCAGACTGTCAGAAGACAGCCTGAATAAAATATTGGAAGAATCCTTCTGCCAGAAATCGGAAATATCTTTTGCGAGATATACATTGACTTTGTTTCTTTCTTTGGATTCTCTGCTTCTTTCATCCTCTTTCAATAAAAGCTGGTCTTCTCCAAGATATATAAACGGATTTACATCAAAAGAAGACATGAATTCAATGATTTCTTTCAGTGCTTCCGGTTGCAGTTTATAAAACTCTTCGAATGTACCTGTATGATGATCTTCCAGCTGTCCGCCGTTCATGCCGATGATAAAATCCGGATAAAAATCAAGATTCCAATGTCTTGGTCTTTCCCGCATATGATCTCCGATCGGTCTTCCGGAAGCAATGCCGAACAATATCCCCCTGCTATGTAAATCATTTAGCACTTTTCTTGTTAAGGGCATCATGCTTCTTTGTTCATTGACCAGTGTACCATCAATATCCGCCACAATTAATTTCAATTCTTTAATCATTGTGTTTCCTTCCTTCTGTATCTGAATCCATCTTATCAGAAATACAACAGAAGAAAAATAAAAAAACTGTCTGAGCATATACAAAGACAGTTATTTTTCTGTTATGCGGTTTTTGCCTTTTTTGCGTAGGCAAGCTGTAACATGCAGAAGGCAAGAACAATCAATCCGCAAAGGAACAGGATCACGGTTGAATATGTTCCGCTCATGTCATATAACATGCCTACGACAGTGGTAAATATAGCGTTAGAGATTGTGGTGGTCATTGCCAGCTTCGGATAAACACGGCTGTATTTGGCAGGACCGAACATCTCTCTTGTCAGCATGGCAGTCGATACTGTACCCATGGAGTAACACAGACCATACATCGCTGCTGAAGCGATCAGAATAGCGGAATTTCTGCTGATGACGATCAATATGCCTCCGCAAACGATTAATGCGGCATAAATTGTAATAGACAGTTTTGCGCCGATTTTATCAATTAACGTACCGAGAAGGATTTTACCTGCAGTATTGGAGATCATGCATGCACTGACCATCAGAGCACCTGTTGCCAACATATTGTAGGATTCCGCAATACCGGAAAAATGCTGTGGCAAAGCAGCTGCGGCAGCGGCACATCCTGTATATACCATTAAGATAAGAAGCATGGAAACAGATATTGTCAGAGCGCTTTGATCCGTGGAATGAATTTCATTGCTTTCTTTCTTTCCGCCATACGGTTCCATCATCTTATAATCCGGTTTCAAGGCAATCGGCAACAGAATGGCCGGCAGATTGAACAGAACATTAATCATTGCAAGGACCATATAACCTGTACGCCATCCGGCAGCGGCAATAATTCCGGACAATACAGGGGAAAGCAGAGCTGCAGCCAGACCTGAAAAACCCATTGCGATGCTTGTCATTAAACCGTTATTCTTGTTAAACCAGTAATTGATCATGATTGTGACGGTAACCGTTCCGATTAAGCCGGAAGCAAATCCGCGGATACCATTGAGAATCATAAGTATCATGACATTCGGACACATAGACATCAGGAAGGTTGCGGATGCCTGAATGATTGTTCCCAAAATCACCATTTTCTTCAACCCGAATCTTCTTAAAGCTTCAGGAGCGGCTAATCCGGTGAATGCCTGAACCAGGTTATATACCGTTAATGTTGCCGATACGCTTCCTCTTCCGATACCGAAATCATTTGCGATCGGGCTGAAATACAGTCCTGCAACATTGACACCGAGTCCAAGGCATGTTCCGATCAGTCCGCATCCGGCAATCACAATAAACCAGTAAACACTTTTCTTGTTGTCTTTCATATATATCCTCTTTTTCTTTTTCCCTATTATTGTAGAAAGACTAATTTACCTCTTCAATAGATTTCCAATTCCTGGAAATCATGTTCTGAAAAAGAGAAAAAAACAAAAAAAAGCAGTATTTCTACTGCTCAGAATTCTACTGTTTCCGGTGCGCTTGTGAAGGAACTGAATGTAGCTTTTGCATCTTTCAGATAATACACTGCCGTATTTCCGTCTCCTGCCGCATACATTCTCTTCAAGCTCGGATAATCCTCCAACATGCTTTCCTGTGCTTCAATTCTTTCATCCAGAACTGCTTCAGCTGCTACTCTTACCCATATGCCGTCTTTGAATGCACAAATCTCTACCTTTGGATTGGCAGCCATCTGTTTGGCGACATCTTTGATCAGGCCTGTCTGGAAATAGAGTTTTCCTTCAAAAATATGGGCTGTACCAAACGGACGAACTCTTGGCTGATCACCTTCGACAGTTGCAAGATAATATGTTCCTGCATCCTTTAAAAACTGACATACTTTTTCAATGTTTGACATATTATGATCTCCTTTTTTCATATTATAATTCTGTATAAAAAGAAAAGAAAGCAATTAGCTTTCCTTCTTCATGTATTTGTTTGTCCAGTTTAATGCTTTGATGAGATACTGTCCTGTCCAGCTTTCAGGCACTTTGGCAATCTGTTCCGGTGTACCCTGGGCAACAATGGTTCCGCCATCATCTCCGCCTTCCGGGCCAAGATCAATGATCCAGTCAGCACATTTAATGACATCCAGATTATGTTCAATGACAATAACGGTGTCACCATTATCAACAATTCTCTGCAATACCGCTATCAGTCTCTTGACATCATCTGTATGCAAACCGGTTGTCGGTTCATCCAGGATATAAACGGTTTTCCCCGTCGCTTTCTTCTGTAATTCGGAAGCCAGTTTGACACGCTGTGCTTCACCGCCGGAGAGAGTTGTAGAAGACTGCCCGAGTTTAATATAACCTAAACCCACATCATATAATGTCTGTAATTTATTCTTGATCTTCGGATGGTTAGCGAAGAAGGTAACCGCCTCTTCTACAGACATTTCCAGAACATCATAAATGTTCTTTCCTTTATATGTACATTGTAAAGTTTCTTCATTGTATCTCTTTCCCTGACATACTTCACAAGGAACATAGACATCCGGTAAAAAGTTCATGGAAATAACTTTGACGCCATCACCCTGACAGGCTTCACATCTGCCGCCTTTGGTGTTAAAGGAGAATCTTCCCTTATCATAACCTCTTAATCTTGCCTCCGGTGTCTTGGAGAAAACATCTCTGATATCATCGAATACACCGGTATAGGTAGCCGGATTGGAACGTGGTGTTCTGCCGATCGGATCCTGGTCAATCTGTACCAGTTTATCAATATTTTCCAGTCCTTTAATCGTTTTAAACTTGCCCGGACGGATCTTCTGTCTTCCTAAATTCTGTAAGACAGCTTTCATAAATACTTCATTGACCAGCGTACTCTTACCGGATCCGGAAACACCTGTGACAAGGATCAGTTTCCCTAACGGGAATTTGACATTGATCTTTTTCAGGTTATGTTCCTCAGCTCCCTTGATTTCCACAAACAGACCATTGCCTTTTCTTCTTTCCTCGGGCATCGTAATAATCTTTCTTCCGGAAAGATACTGGCCGGTAATGGAATTTTCATTTTCCATAATATCCTGTGGTGTTCCGTTGGCAATGACTTCTCCGCCATGAATACCTGCACCCGGTCCGATATCTACGATCCAGTCTGCTTCCATCATTGTTTCTTCATCATGTTCCACAACGATCAAACTATTACCGAGATCTCTCATATTTTTAAGGGTAGCGATCAGTTTGGAGTTGTCTCTCTGATGTAAACCGATGGAAGGTTCATCCAGCACATACAATACACCGGATAATCTGGAGCCGATCTGGGTAGCCAGGCGTATACGCTGTGCTTCGCCACCGGACAATGTACCGGCAAGCCTGTTTAATGTCAGATATTCAAGGCCGACATCCTTTAAGAACTGTAATCTGCTTCTGATCTCTTTTAAGACAAGATCTGCAATCTTTGTCTTCTCCGCATCTAATTTCAGTTCATCAATCCATGTCAAAGCATGTACAACGGATTGTTCGGTAAAAGCACAGATGTCTTTATCACCGACCATGACGCTTAAAGCCTGCTCGTTCAGTCGTTTTCCGCCGCATTTGGGACATGGTGACTCCACCATGAAAGAATGATACCAGTCTTTAGACATGGAGCTGGTTGTCTCAACATATCTTCTTTCGATTAAGCTCTTTACACCTTCGATATAGTCATTTCTGGTATATTGATTTCCTCCCGAAGAAGTAATCGAATACTTGATCGGTGTTTCACTGCCGTATAAGATGGCATTCATCTGTTTCTTTGTCAGATCTTTAATCGGTGTATCTTCGGAGATTTTATAGTGTTTCAAAAGAACGGAAAATGTCTGCCATTCAATATTTTCCGTATCAACTATATTTTTATAATAACGGATCCCGCCCTGACGGATGGATTTCGTTTTATCCGGTATCAGATTATCGATATCGACTTCTTCTGTAATGCCTAAACCGTGACAGGTATCACATGCACCTAAAGGGGCATTAAAGGAGAATAATCTCGGTTCAAGATTCGGAACAGAGAATCCACATATACGACATGCAAAATGAGAGGAGAAAACCAGTTCTTTATCCCCTGCCAATACGCAGGCTTTTCCATCCGCTAAGTTTAATGCGGTTTCAATGGAATCATGGATTCTGCTTCTGCTTTCATCCGTCTTGACAATACGGTCAATCACAACATCGATATCATGTCTTTTGTTTTTTTCTAATTCAATGTCATCTTCCAGCAGTTTGATTTCACCATCGACTCTGACACGGATGTAACCATCCTTCATTAATTTATTGAAGGAATCTTTAAAGGTTCCTTTCTTATTCTTTACAATAGGAGCCATGATCGTAAGTCTTGTACGATCTTCCAAATCCATAACCGTATTTACCATTTCCGTAATGGTTTGTCCCGTAATCGGAATATGGTGATTCGGACAATATGGCGTGCCTGTTCTTGCATACAGCAATCTTAAATAATCATAGATTTCTGTAACCGTTCCTACAGTAGAACGAGGGTTATTGGAAGTTGTCTTCTGATCGATGGAAATCGCAGGAGATAATCCTTCTATCAGTTCAACATTTGGCTTTTCCACCCCGCCGAGAAACATTCTTGCATATGCGGATAAGGATTCCACATATCTTCTCTGCCCTTCGGCATAGATTGTATCAAAGGCCAGAGATGTTTTTCCGGATCCGGAAAGACCTGTCATAACGACCATCTTGTTTTTGGGGATATCCAGAGAAATATTCTTGAGGTTATTTTCTTTGGCACCTCGGATAATGATTTTATCTAATTCCATTATTTCTTTTTCACCTCATCATATAAGTCATTCAAAAGCACCCAGGCTTCCCTTGGTGAAAGATCATCCGGATGAATGGAAGAAAGCTTATTCATGACAGCCTCTGATTTCGGGTCTTCCTTCTTCATTTCAATCAGCTGATAACTCTGCTGGACAACACGCTTCTTGGATTCCAGTTCCTTTTGTAATCCTTTGGCTCTTTCCAGAACAGAATCCGGTAATCCTGCCAGTCTGGCTACATTAATACCATAGGAATGTCCTGCCGGACCATCCTTTATTTTATATAGGAATGTTACTTTTTCGTTATCTTCTTTCACAACGACATGGACATTCTTCACAACATCCACACTGTCTGATATTGTGGTCAGTTCATGATAATGGGTGCTGAACATGGTTTTTGCATGCACACAGGAAGCAATGTATTCAATCATTGCCTGTGCTAAAGCCATACCGTCATAGGTGCTTGTGCCTCTGCCGATTTCATCAAACAGGATCAATGATTTATCTGTAGCGTCCTGTAAAGCCCTGTTGGCTTCGGTCATTTCCACCATGAATGTACTTTGTCCCGAAAGGATGTCATCGGATGCACCGATTCTTGTAAAGATCTTGTCAAAGACAGGCATCATGCATTTTTTCGCAGGGACAAAACAACCGATCTGTGCCATGATGACAATCAGGGCAGTCTGACGCATATAGGTGGATTTACCACCCATATTAGGTCCGGTAATCAATAATATGTTTTTATCTTTATTCATCCTGACGGAGTTGGCTACATATCTTGGGTCCTTCATCATATCATCAAGGATGGGATGTTTACCGTTTTCAATTTCTAATTCATCATCACTGAAAGAAGGACGAACATATCCATGTACGGAAGATGCTTCTGCCAGTGCTGCATAACAGTCGATTTCCGCAAGCACTTTACTTAATCTTTGCAGCTTCGGAAGATGTTTTCTGATTTTTTCAAGAACTTCCTGGAACAACTGTTTTTCAATGCGGATTGCATTTTCTTCGGCATGCAGGATCGCATCTTCTTTTTCTTTTAATTCCCCGGAAATAAATCTTTCATTGTTGGTAAGTGTCTGTTTTCTGACATATCCCCACTCATCCTTCACCTGCTGGGCAGCAGCTTTGGAGATTTCAATATAATATCCAAATACTTTATTGTAACCGATCCTCAGTGTTTTAATGCCGGTTCTTTCTCTTTCTTTCGCTTCCAGTGAAGCAATAAATTCCCTTCCGTTTCTCTGGATGGATCTGGCTTCATCCAGTTCGGCATTATAGCCGTCCTTGAACATTCCGCCGTCACTCATCTGTACAGGGGGATTTTCCACAAAGGCATCTTTTAATTCCTGATACAGATCCTGAAGCGGATCAATATTTTTATAACAGGAGAATTCATCGCTATCAATCAGCTGCAGAATTTCAGGAACTTCTTTTAAAGTCTTTGTGAGTCTTTGACAATCCACTGCATTAGCAGTATTCATTGCACATCTGGCAATTAATCTTTGCAGATCATAGATATTGCTTAAGGAATCCCTTAACTTTCTTCTCTGCATGAAATGTTTCATTAACCATTGGGTGCGGTCATATCTCTTTTCAATTTTAACCTGTGATACCAATGGCTTTTCAATCCACTTTCTCAATTGTCTTGACCCCATTGCGGATTTACAGGTGTCGAGAAAAGACCATAATGTAATGGCTTTTCCGTTATCATGCAATGGCTGGATTAATTCCAGATTCTGTCTGGTGGAATAATCCATGTATAAAACTTCATCTTCTTTTTCAATGACAGCTGTCTGTAAATGGCCTAAAAGATGTTTCTGGGTGTTTTCCAGATAATTTAACATTCTTCCATAGGAGGCAAGATCATAATCTTTGATAATTCCTTCGGTTAACGGAAGATATTCATTCTTGATGTTTGTGACATCACAATAGGAAATGACAACCTGCAATTCTCTGAGTGTTTTAAGAATCTTTTCACGGAATCCTTTTGGCACAACAACTTCCTTGACATTGGAACGCATCACAAGCTGTATCAGAGACTGATCCTTATGGGCAACATCTTCGACAAAGTTTTCACCGGTACTCATCTCCACAATCGCAAGAGAATACCCGTAACCGTAATCCGTTACGGCAGCTAAATAAACAGATGCTTTTTCATCGGTGATTTCTTCCATTATCGTACCGGGTGTGATTACACGAATAACATCTCTTTCAACAATACCTTTGGCCTCACTTGGATCCTGTAACTGTTCACAGATGGCAATCTTATATCCTCTTTGTACAAGCCTTTGGACATAACCGCTTACCGCATGATGCGGTACACCGCACATTGGTATTCTATCTTCTACACCGGCATTCTTTCCTGTCAATATCAGATCAAGTTCTCTGGATGCAGTTTTTGCATCATCAAAAAACATCTCATAAAAATCCCCTACTCTGTAAAACAGCAAGGTATCCTGATACTGCTCCTTGACCTTTAAATATTGTTGAATCATCGGTGAATATTTTTCTGCCATAACGCCCCCGCTCGGATGCTTATTATATCACAGTTGAAAGATTTCTTTAAAAAAACGCTTAAAAGTATTTAAAAAAGCTGTTTTCATCAAACAGCCTGCTGTTACAATCAAAGTACCGGGTGCATTGCCGGAAGAAAAAGCGGGTTTTTCTGTTGAACCGGTCTGGGAAGCATTCAGTACAACCGCATTGGTCAATGCGGTAAAACTGGGAATCGGTGTTGCCGTTCTGCCTTACAGAATGGTAATCAGTCCTTTATCACAGGGTAAAGTCATAGAACTGAAACCTGCAGGTCTGGACTTCAATAGAAATTTCAATATTATTTACCAGAAACACAAACATCTGACCACGGCAGCTATAAATTTCATTCAATTATGCATGGACTATGAATCAGATTATCCCCCTGTCCGCTATGAAGGGCTTGATTAACATCCATCTTTGTATTCTTGTCAATTGTCCTATAAAATATAAGTAATTCCCGGAGGTATTTATGAATGAATTATCCATGCTGATTAAACCTGCCTCTTCTCTATGCAATTTACGTTGTAAATATTGTTTTTATGCCGATGTCAGCGAAAACAGAGATATCGCCAGTAATGGTGTCATGACAGAAGATACATTAGACTGTCTTGTACAGCGTATTTCCGAAGAATTGAAAGATGGCGGTACCGCCAATATCAGTTTCCAAGGCGGTGAACCGACCGTTGCCGGATTATCATTTTTTCAAAAGTTTGCAGAGATGCTCGATGTATATCCACAGATTACAGTCAACTGGTCCATGCAGACAAACGGAACACTCTTAGATGAAGAATTTGCACAATTCCTGCATGACCGTAAATTTCTTTTAGGCGTCAGCCTGGATGGATACCAATCCATGCATGATAAAAACCGGTATGATGCACAGAAAAGAGGTGCTTTCTATCGTGTTCTGAAGGGCATTGATCTCTTAAAGAAATACAAAGTTGATTTCAACATCCTGACAGTCGTCACACATGATTTATCCAGGCACCCGAAAGCCTTATTTGATTTCTATAAAAAACATCATTTTGACTATATCCAGTTAATTCCCTGTCTTCCGGAATTAAACGGAGATGACAGAGGCCTCGCTCTTCTGCCGCAGGATTATGCATCGTTTTATAAGACCTTCTTTGACTGCTGGAAAAAGGATATGGAAAAAGGCGGACAGATGTCAGTCAGCCTTTTCGAAAACCTTGCCGGCATGATTCAGGGTATTCCTCCGTATCAATGCGGATATATCGGCAAGTGTGTTACCCAGTTTGTGATTGAATCAAACGGTGATGTATATCCCTGTGACTTTTACTGCTTAGATGAAAATTGCCTGGGAAATCTGAAGGAATACAGTTTTTCTCAAATGAAGGAAAGTCAAAGAGCGAAAGACTTTATCGCTTCAGGAAACTGTAAAAAAGACCCATGCAATAACTGTCAGTTTATCCCTGTTTGTAACGGCGGATGCCGAAGACAGAATGTCTGCTGGTTAACCGACGATCAATGTGCGTATCAGGAAGTTCTGAACTATATCCTTCCGCAATTATCATATATATTGCAAAGATAAAAATGATTGCAAATCTGCAATCATTTTTTATCAAATACAGGTTTTTTGTTTTCCTCGGGAATGAACCGTTCAAGAGCATCCTGTATGCATAAATCCCAGAACCTCCACTCATGGGAATATCCCGGTATTTCAAAAAATTGTGCATCGAAACCGATTTCTTTCGCATATTTTCTGAAACCAAGGAAGCCTTTATAGGCAATCGGATCCTTATCACCGCAAGCGAAATACATCTTTGGCATGGAGATGCCTTTTTTCATATTTTCCGTAATGATGTCCCAAAGGTTTAACGGAGACTTCTTATAGCCTTCCATACCGCCGAAGTTGTTGATCAGATTCACTTCTCTTGCCGCAAACGGATTGCTTAAATCCGGTTCCTGTAATTCATTCGGTGCAGAGGAGAAGCTGTATGCTCCCGCAAATAATTCCGGATGTGAGAACGCAAATACACAGGTTCCTCTTCCGCCCATGGATAAACCGGCAATAAAATTATCTTCTCTTTTCTGACTGACAGGTAACCAGGAATAAACCAGAGGCATTAATTCTTCAAAGAAATAGGAATATACGTTATAACCCATGCCGAATGTCTTCCAGTCTATATAATTGGAATTCATTGCCGAAGGCATTACGACAACCACATTCTTTTCACATGCATATAATTCAATATTAGATTTTCTCAGCCAGTCGGAATAATCTCCGTAAGTACCGTGTAATAACCACAGAACTTTATATTTTTTTTCGGATTCGTAAAAATATTTTGGCTCTTTTCCGTAAGGAAGATCAGGAAGTATTACGTTAATGTCTGTTGTTCCGCAAAGAAACTTGCTGGTAAAACTCAAGTGCATCAGTGCCATAGTATGATTTCCTTTCTTATCTGTATTTTTTCTACAGGATTATTTATCTTATTATACCATTCTGCCCCGCATATACTCCATAAGAAAAAGCTGTTATCTCTAACAGCTTAATATCCGCCTTCAACTTCCAGGAATCCATCCTGTTCTTCGTCGGTCTTTAATTCGATGTCGCTGATCTCCTCAAGATAGGTAACACCGCTCTCGAGTTCGATCTTCTCATCCAGGACTTTTTCAATATCCTTGATGCCGCCTCTGAAATACTTGGAGTTATTGAAATTTCCGTTCAGGACATATCTTCCGCCACCGAAGTATTCTCTTGCCTTATCCGAATGGATAACAAATTCAATCGCATCATTGGATCCTGCCGTACATCCGTTAGGGGCATGCTGGCGTGCTTTCTCATCGACTTTGACAACCGGTAATGTTATGCCTGTATCCAGTTCAACATAATATCTTGAACCGATTGCACCAAAGAGATACCCCATCGCTACACCGATAAATCCTTCTTCATCAACCAACAGGCCATGATCTGTGACAGTCATATGGTTATGAATGTATTTGTACTGGGCAGAACCGGTAGCCGTGATCATACGGTAATCTTCATATGTCTTGACACTGCTTGTGGTACAAGCTCCTACGGATTCAGACTTCCATTCCTTGCGGTAATGTTTTAAATCCGCAGGTGAGAAATCCTCCAGGGAGAAACCTGCTGTGGTGACGAATATGGAACATGCTGCTAATCCGGCAAGTACTTTTTTTACGAATTTCTTTATCTTTCTCATAGGTGATTTGAATTATAACATCATCTTCCGGGAAAGAAAACCCCTTTACGCACTGTTGCAAATCCAACTTTTCATGTAAATGTTTTCATCCGAATTCATTTTTTTAGAATGGGATTCACTTTCTCATAAAACTTTTGGTAAACTATAATTATGGTGAATATTATATGAACATAAAAGATTTCAGAAAACTGTTTATGCAAAACAAAACCTTTCGTACGGTTTTTATATCGGGATTCAGTATGGGATGGAATATCCTCTATGCTTTTTTCCATTGTGTTCTTGCGGTCATTTATCAATCTTACTGGTTCTTTACCATGTTTGTGTATTACGCAATCCTTGGCTTGATGCGCGGAATTACTCTCAGAGGCAGAAACAATATCTTGAAATATTGCGGTATAGGCATGTTAGGACTGTCTGTAGTCGTGGTCTGTTTAATCTATTTAAGCATTACGGAAGTCAGAAACAAAACCTATCACTTGATCGTAATACTTGCGATTGCAGTGTATACATTCTGCCTGATTATTCACGCTGTCATTGAAATGATCAGGGCTCATCGTTCGGAGAATGATCAAATCATTTCGTTGAGAAACATATCCTTTATCAGTGCAATCGGATCAGTGTTATCTTTGGAAAGATCCATGTTAGGAACATTTGGAAACGCAACATCTTCTTTCACCGCAAAAATGGAAGCAGGTACAGGCGGAACTGCATTTGTCCTGATCGTTATAACAGCAATACTGACACTTGCAAAAGCACGAAAAAAGGCGCAATAGCTGCGCCTTTTGTGTTTAGAAGATTACTCGTCAAATCCTGTGGATTTAGAGAATTCTGCGAATTTGTTTGCTTCTGCAATTCTGCCTTCAGCAGTAGATACAACCGCATTGACTGCATCTGCACCAAGCAGGAGTCTGAACGGAGCTTCTTCCGCATAAGCCATCTTGTAGATGAGCTCACCTGCTTTAGCAGGGTTACCGGGCTGCTGTCTCTGGTTGACAGCCTGTGCCCTCTTCCATGTTGTATCCTTATAGGCATCGACCTTTAAAGGCGCTGCTTTGTAAGCTTCATCATAGAAGTGTGTACGGAACGCACCTGGTTCAATAACCATTACTTTAATACCTAACGGGCCAACTTCCTTTGCCAGGCCATCTGTTAATAAGTCCAAAGCTGCTTTGGAAGCTGCATAGTATCCGGATGCGATCGCAGAACGCTCTGCAGCAATACTTGTGGTATTCATGATGACTCCTTCACCCTTTTCTCTTAAAATCGGCAGGACTTCCTTAATCATGTTGATCGGACCAAAGAGGTTTGTCTCAAACAGTTCGCGGATCGCTTCATCTTCGCCTTCTTCAACAGAAGAACGATAACCATGGCCTGCATTGTTGATGAGTACATCAACTGTACCGAACTTTTCAACAGTCTTAGCGACAACTTCCTTCATCTGTTCTCTGTTTGACATATCAAGTGTCAAAGGAAGACATGTTTCCGGATAATCTTTAGCGATTGGCTCCAATTTGGAAAGAGATCTGGCTGTAATGACTGCATTGTCACCATTAGATAAAACTGCTCTTGCGATTCCTTCACCGATTCCGCCGGCACTTGCTCCTGTAATAATCCATGTTTTGCTCATATTATTTTCCTCCTGCTTTTTTATGAGTATTGTTTATATCTATTTTATAATGAATTGGTTTTTCTGTTATCATAACTTAACCGGATAGATTGCAGCTAATCCGCCATCCACCAGAATCTCCACACCGTTAACGTAGGAAGATTCATCACTGCCAAGGAATATCGCTGTTTTGGCAATATCATTAACGTGTCCGACTCTTCCTGCCGGGATTAATGTCGAACGATATCTCTGCCTTTCAATTTCTTCCTCTTTGGAGCGTCCGAGTTCTCCGCCTGCAGCATCGGTAGGAATGATGCCCGGTGCAATGGCATTGACTCTGATCTTTCTGTCTCTTAATTCATTTGTCCATGTATGGATGAATGATTTCTCTGCAGATTTCGCTGCAATGTACAGGCTGAAGTCTTTCAAGCCTAATGAAGCAGTAACAGATGTATTCAGGATAATCGTTGATCCTTCCGGCATGATCGGAAGACATGCCTGAACAGTGAAGTACGATCCTAATACATTTGTATGCATCACACGGTCAAACTCTTCCATGGTAACATTTTCAAGGGATACATATCTGCCGACACCTGCATTGGCAATCACGATATCCACTTTGCCCTGTTCCTCTTTGATCTTGGCAGCCACTTTGTCCATGTCATCCCTGTCGGAAACATCCGCCGCAAAATATCCGATATTCTTTCCGATCTTTTCAGCTGCTTCCTGAAGCTTGTTTTCTCTTCTTCCGGTGATATAGACATATGCACCTTCTTCGACATACTGTTTTGCGATTTCAAATCCGATTCCGGTTCCGCCGCCGGTGATTAATGCAACCTTCCCTGTCAGCCTCATATGCATATCCTTCCTGCACAATCATAATAGCGGAAAAACAACATATACAGAAGTCTGAAAAAAGAAATCAGTGTATACCTTTCAGTATACACTGATTATATCTCTAAGCTTTTTGATTTTTGCGGATGGGTTTCTTGAAAAAAGAATACCGTACGGGATTTCAAAAGACCATTCCATATCCGCTGTTTTCAACAATGGATGTGTCTTTACCCAGCTGAGCGGTGTCACCAGAAAACCTTCTCCATTTTCACATCTCTTTAAAACGGAAGAGCTGATTGAATCAAAATTGATAAGAGAAATGTCTTGATATTGCTTTTCAAATACCTCTCGTATTTCATCCATCACCTCTATCTTGCCGGGACTGATGAGAAACACCTTGTCTCCTTCCAAATCTGAATAGGAAAGCTTCTTCTTTTTGGAAAGCGGTGAAAAAACAGGCATGGCAATCTTAACGGGATATCTTTGTAATTCTATTCCGCTGCATTTTCGATAGGAAAGATGGGTTTCATCCACAATTCCGCCAATAACATCGATTTCATCACCAAAGTTTTCCATGATATCCCTGACTCTTTCAGGACGGTCATCAAACGGCAGAATCTGAAAACGGAGTTCAGGCCAGGAAGCATAAGCCTTCTCCCATAAATCGGCAAATATATCCGCCGGTGTAACAGGTGAAGTACCGATGCGGATGACAGCATCATTTTCATCCATTTTCATTCTTGCTCTGGTTAATGCATTCTGTGCAGAATCCAGCAATACTTTCCCATCTGTGTAAAGCGACTGTCCGCCTTTTGTCAGATGAAGACCTCTGTGTGTACGATCAAAAAGAGCTGTGCCGGCTTCTTCTTCAAGAGCATCCACCTGTTTGATGACAGCAGAAGGTGTGATGTACATGGCATCTGCAGCTTTGCGGAAACTGCCGTACTCTGCCACTTTAATAAATGTTTCAAGATATTTCAGATTTAACATAGTACTCCTGTAAACTGTTTTATCTAGGGTTGAAGTACTCTTTCAGGTTATTGCCGGTTTTGACATATCTGTAAATGCCAATCACAAGCATCGGTACAGAACATCCGAGAAACAAAACGGCGATCGGCCTGGTCCATGGAAAGTCAAAAACTTTTAAAATAGCTATTCCTGCAGAAACCATGCCGATGAATGTTCTGACATATGCCAGCATTGTTCTTTCATTTGCCAGATCTGTCCTGGTCAATGCGAGTTTGTCACTGTTTGATAATTTGATTTCTGTTTTATTATCCATAATGATTCATCTCCCAAAAATATTTCTTTCATGATTATACCATATGGATGATGGTTTATTCTTCTCATTGAGTATAAATAAGAATATACGAAAGCGGAAAACAAAGATTTGTACCGAAAACAGAAACATAAAGGAAAAACCAATTGAAATTTAAAATCAAGCAATTCATAATTATATACATTAGAGGAAATCCTATGGGTAAAAATAAAAAAGTCAGCTTATTTCAATTATTTATATCAATGATGACGATTTCTGCCTTCACTTTCGGAGGTGGATTTGTCATCATCGGCATGATGCGTAAAAAATTCTGTGATGAACTGCACTTGGTCAGTGAAGACGAAGTATTGGACATGACTGCAATTGCGCAGTCTGCACCGGGTGCTCTGGCAGTAAATTCTGCAATTATTTTCGGATACAGACTGGCAGGTGTTACAGGTGCACTCATTTCGGTATTAGGAACTGTCATTCCGCCGATTGTCATCATCTCTGTCATCAGCATGATCTATGATGCCTTCTCTACAAACCATATTGTTCAGATTGCCCTGCAGGTAATGCGTGCAGGTGTCGCTGCCATTATTGTGGATGCAGTCATTGATCTTGCAGGAAATGTCATTTCCTCGAAAGATCTGATTAACATCGGATTGATGATTATAGCTTTTGTGGCATCCTGGTTTTTCAAAGTCAGTGCAATCACCATCATCCTGATATATATTGTTTTAGGATTATTAACAGGAAGAAAGAAGGTGACAGAATGATCTATCTCGAATTATTT
>JAFYCG010000228.1 GCA_017539825.1 Solobacterium sp.
AACTGGGGCGGATACAATCTGTTGGTAAAACTGAACCAGAGAAATCCGGAAGTTCAGCAGTATATCTGTGACAGCATTCGTTTCTGGATTGATGAATTTGACATTGACGGATTACGTCTGGATGCGGCAGATGTGCTGGATTTTGAATTCATGAAAGTCCTGAGAAGGGAAACATCCGCCATGAAGCAGGATTTCTGGCTGATGGGGGAAGTCATTCACGGACAATATGAAAGATGGATGAATCATGAAATGCTGCACAGTGTAACCAATTATGCTTTGCATAAAGGCTTATACAGCGGACACAATGAACATAACTATTTTGAAATAGCCCATACTGTAAAAAGAATGCATGACCTGGTCGCAGACAAAGTGATTGATTTTTATAACTTTGTGGATAACCATGACGTGGAAAGAATCTATACAAAACTGCAGAACAAAAAACACATGATACCGGTGACAATACTGTTATATACGCTGCCCGGCATTCCTTCGGTATATTACGGATCTGAGTTTGGCATTGAAGGAAAGAAAGAAAGATACTCGGATGATTCCATTCGTCCTTCATTAAAGCTGAAAGAGTTTAAGAAGAATCAATGGCAGGCCTTATTTCAAAGGCTGGCGGAAGTACGGCATAAAAATCCCGCTCTGATTTACGGAAAATACAAAGAGATTTTTCTGACAACCAGACAATATGTCTTTGAAAGAAGACTGGAGAATTATGCGGTTATTACAGCCGTCAATAACGATGACAGGGATGTTGAAATCAGTATTCCCGCATCCTGTGATTATCGGGACTGGCTTTCCGGTGAATCATTCACATGTGAAGACGGAAAAATAAATATGACGATCAAAGAAAACAGCGGCATGGTGCTTGTACCTGCAGATCAGACTGTTCCGAAAAAGCCTGTAAAAATACACGTGGAAGTTAAAAAAGAAGAACCTGCAGAAATCAAAATCAATGAAACCGTTGATCTGCATAAATCCTATGAGGACATGAGTGTTGAAGAACTGCAGGCAGCAATCATTCAGAAAATGAAGAAGAACGGTCCTGTGACAGATCAGATGAAGAAAGATGTCATGAATAATGTTTGGAGAGACTCATTGATTAACTGGGTAAAGAGTTTTCGATAGGAGAAAAGTATGTATTTTAAAGAGACAAAAGGATTTCCGAAAGATTTTTTGTGGGGCAGTGCATCTGCCGCATATCAGGTAGAAGGTGCATGGGATGAAGACGGTAAAGGTGTATCGGTATGGGACAGCTTTGTGCGCATCCCGGGCAAAACATTCAAAGGTACAACCGGAGATGTAGCCGTTGACCATTATCATCGTTATAAAGAAGATGTCAGACTGATGGGAGAAATGGGTTTAAAGACATATCGTTTTTCCATTGCCTGGACAAGAATCATTCCGGATGGAAACGGAGAGGTTAATGAGAAGGGTATCGCTTTCTACAATGATCTGATTAATGAATGTCTGAAGTACAATATTACCCCTATGGTCACCGTGTATCACTGGGATCTGCCGCAATCCCTGCAGGATCAATACGGCGGCTGGGAGAACAGAAGGATTGTAGATGACTTTGTCCGTTATGCAAAAGTGTTGTTTGAAAATTTTGCAGACAGAGTGAAGTACTGGATTATCTTAAATGAGCAGAACATCTTTACCGGTCATGGCTGGCTGATGGCCATGCATCCTCCGGGAAAGCTGGGAGATTATAAAACATTCTACCAGGTGAATCACCATGCCTTTATGGCACATGCAAAATCGGTGATTGCTCTTAAGGAAATGTACCCTGATGTCAAGGTCGGCTCCTCCTTTGCCTACGGTCCTTCCTATGCGGTTTCCAACCGTCCGGAAGATGCAATGGCAAAAGCGGATTATGATGATCTGCAGAACTACTATTGGATGGATATCTACGGATACGGAAGATATCCAAGAGCTGCCAAAGCATATTTACAGGAAAAAGGAATCTTCCCGGTAATGGAAGAAGGTGATGAGGAAATCCTGAAAAAAGCTGCTTCCATGGTTGATTTCATGGGTGTGAATTATTATCAGACAACCAGTGTGGAATATAACCCTGTTGACGGTGTAGACGGTTTTGGAAAGATGAATACAACCGGTCAGAAGGGAACAACACAGATGTCCGGCATCGCCGGATTATATCGCAATCCGAAGAATCAGTATCTTCCTACAACAGACTGGGACTGGACGATTGATCCGATGGGACTGCGTTATGCATGCAGGGAAATTACCTCCCGTTATGATCTGCCGATTGTGATATCGGAGAATGGATTAGGTGCTTTCGATAAAGTGGAAGACGGTAAAATCCATGATCCGTATCGTATTGCGTATTTAAAAGAACATATTGCAGAATTGAAAAAAGCCTGTGATGACGGCTGCAGGGTATTGGCATATTGTACATGGTCTTTCAGCGATGTATTAAGCTGGCTGAACGGATACCAGAAGCGTTATGGATTTGTCTACATCGACCGTGATGAAAATGAGAATACCGGTACATTGAACCGCTATACAAAGGATT
>JAFYCG010000229.1 GCA_017539825.1 Solobacterium sp.
ACAACTTCTCCTGCGGCAATCATATTTGCCGTCTGTGCATCTAACTGTTGAATTCTTCCCATGGGAAATATTATACTATAAATCGGAAGCGAAAGAAGAAATTATATGCGAATCAAAGAAGAATACAGGGAAGAAACCGTCATCAATAAATCCCGTTTTATCGCCTGTCTGCTGCCGACAAAAACAGAGGAAGAGGCAAGGAATTTTATTGACAGTATCCGCAGGGAATTTACCGATGCAACACATGTCTGCACTGCATATATGCTCGGTCCCAACCAGAGCATACAGCGCTCTTCCGACAACCATGAACCTGCCGGAACTGCAGGTGTTCCGATGCTGGAGGCAATCAAAAAAAGCGGCGTAGAAGATATTACCGCCTGTGTCGTAAGATATTTCGGCGGCATTAAACTGGGAGCAGGCGGATTGATCCGGGCATATTCAGGTTCTGTTTCCAATGCTATTGCTCATGCAAAAAAGGTGGAGGATGTCATCTACCAGAAATACCGGATACAATATCCGTATGACATGTCGGGAACTTTGGAAACATGGTTAAGAAGAAATGCGGAAATTGATGAATTCCTCTATGATGAAAAAGTCACATGTTATTTTCTTTCCAACAATCCCGATATCAAAAGAAAAATACAGGATATCACAAAGGGACAGATTGAACCTGTATTCCTGCAGGATGTCAGAAAAGAAACGGATATTACAGAATAAAAACCGCAGGCTTAATTGCCTGTGGTTTTCTTTACCAGCTGAATGTTCAGGTCAACATTTCCTTCAATACCGTCCAGATGTGCTGCATTGGTATATTGCCAGATATCAAAACGATAATTGAATTGCGGATAGGAATGATAATCCGCAACCCAGAACGGATACGGATCAAGGTATTTCAGTTCATAATCTTCCTCATATAGAAGCGTGCTGTCATAAATCATCGGCTGATAGCCGGCATCCTCTATTCTTTTCAGAAAGGTAATGGCGATTCTTGTCCTTTCATTTCTTGTCAGTGATTCCGTTCTGCCGATATCATCTGTTTCGGGCGGTTCCATGTCAAATACGACCGGATAATCAATATCATAATCCTTTATGTTTCGAATCACGAATTCCGCTTCTTCCAGTGCTTCCTCCTGCGTGATTGCCTGGGAGAAAAAATAGATGCCTGTTTTAATGCCGTTTTCCTTTGCTCCTTTGATGTTATGAGTAAACCATGCATCGGAATACAGTTTCCCTTCCGTATATCCGCGATATCCTACACGGATCATCGCAAAATCAATATCATAGCTGCTGACTTTTTCCCAGTCAATTTCCTCATTATGCACTGAGACATCAATTCCTTTTAAAGAGGTATAATTATCATCTTCGTAAACAAAGAAGCTGCCGTCTTTGGAAAGATTGGTCCATTCGTAGTCGTGATATGGCAAAGGCGGCTCTTCCACCGCATAGGCATAATCTTCCCGGGGTTCTTCACGAAAAACAATCCGCAAGAGAGTACCTGCGGAAACAAGAAAAATGATCAGAATGATCAGCAATCCTGCTATATTGATTCTTCTTTTTCTTCTCCCTCTTCTTCTTTTTGCCATGAGATGATTATAGCCCGAAAAAAAAGATCGCACAATTCAATAATACCATTTTCGAATTTCTTAAAAATATACTATAATAGTATTGGTGTTTTTTCACCATGAGGGGAGGAGAAAAACATGGAAAATTATGTTTATTGTCCAAAATGCGGGAGCAGAGTACCTACCGATCAGAATTACTGTCCGGAATGCGGCGCAAAAATGCGTTCTCTGACACAGGAAATTCCTGTCAGCTTCCCGGATGATCCGAAAACCCTGCAGATGCAGAATGCGGACAATGTTGATAATCACGAAAACACTTTAAGCTTGCCAAGCTTCGCTACAACAACCGCAAATGTCATCGAAGCTGCTGATGACATGGAAAATACCGAAGAAATTCCGACAATGGATGAATCTTATTTCTCCGGAGAATTCCCGACACAGAAAGAAGAAGACGATGATGATTCCGATTCCATGAGCAACAGAACACGTCTGATTCTTGTCATTTTCTTAGCCATCATCACCGGAATCCTTCTGTTTGCGATCAACCGTCTGTTGCACAGAGCACCTGCGCCGGTTGAACCGACACCTGCACCGATTGTTGAAACACCGACACCTACACCGGAAGTGATCGAAGAAACACCTGAACCGGAAGTCATCATCGGTAAGGCAACAATGCTGATGAACGGTGTCAATATCCGTAAAGGACCGTCAACCAGTGCTGAATCCGTAGGCAAGACCACTGCCGGAACCGTATATGATGTTTATGAGAGAGTAGAAGCAGAAGGCTATGCATGGTATCGCGTAGGCGAAGAAATGTGGGTTGCCAATAACGGTGAATTCCTCTCCTTCGAGCCGGCACCTCAGGAACAGCCTGCACAGGAAGAAACAACGGAAGAAACCAACAACAACGGATAAACCAATACATCACAATGCATGTGCAGCTTATACAGAGCTGCACTTTTTTAATGTGAAAATGTACGCAGAAATACGCATATATGCTATGATATACAACAGAAACTGCGACATATTTATACTGAACCTAAACAATCAGTACAATGGTCATAATATATGTTGATAAACGATTTACATTCTTTTCAGCTCACTAAGAATAAAGGAGTTCTCTCATGGAAAACCGGCAGAATATTCGTCGTAAAGCCAATACCTATTTTTTTCTCAAAGTAACGATTAATGTATTCCTGATTATTTTAGGAACATTCGTGATTTCAATGCTTTTGCAAAAGATGCAAATGCAGTCCGCCCAGCAGAAACAAAAAGCCAACAGTGAAACCGCACTCAACGAAGCTGTTGAAACACTAAAGAAAAATGCGGAAGATGTGGAATACCTTACCCGTTTTTTTCATGACGGCAACCAGGATACCGTGAATGACCTGCAGGTTCTTTTAACAGGCAGTCTCTTTGATTCCCTGATTGAAGAAGACAACAAGACCCGTTCCGATGCCATGGCAGACATGGTCCGCAGATCCGGTATCGATTATCTCTATCTGGTCAACAGTGAAGGCAAAGTCATGCTTTCCCCTTTTCAGGAATACTATCAACAGGATCTGATTCAGCGAGGTCTTCTGACACCGGACAACCTTGACAAGCTTCTAAAGGGTACTTTGCAGAAGGATGGTTCCATCGAACCTGTACGGGAGACAAATTCTACCGGAGATTACTTCTCCTATTCCGTTCCCCTTTTGTATAATGGGACAGACTACTGGCTGGTTCTCGGCGCAGATGCATCTACATTAAATCTGCAGATCAGCTCACTGAAAGATGTCTCTACCGTTTTGAAACGGGCAACTGTCGGCAATAACGGCTTTCTGTTTGCGGTGAACAAAAACGATCAGTCTTTCCTCTATTATGAACATGGCGGTGAGGTTCTTACCGGCCAAAGCGCTCTTGAAGCAGGATTATCCAATGAAGCTCTGCAGGATGGCTACACGGGTATCGAAATAATCCGGGGTGTACGCTATCATTGTGTATCGAAGGATTTCGGAGACAGCACGGTGGTTTGTGCTGTTGCCGATGTCGACAATGTCTATTCCCATGACCGTCATGTGTTATTCTGGTCTATAACCGGATTTGTGATGGTGATGCTGCTGTGTCTGATTTACGCAGTCATTGTCCGTAATGACTTTGTACGTAATGCCGTGGATACAAAGAAAAAGATTTTCGAGCTGAAGAACGCAACTGTCATTTTTGATATATCGATTTTCCGTAAGATCTTCCCGTTAATGATTTCCGGTGTATTGGTGATCTTCTGTCTCTCCTTTTATGCCCAGACACTGTTAGAGATTTCTGAGGGTATTGAAAAATCCTCTGTCGCTTTAGAGGAAATCACAGCACGATACCAGGAAAGCACAGAGAATCAAAATGTCATCGAATCCTACTACAATAACCGTTTCCTTTCCAAAGCCAAGCTGATCGCTTACCTTCTGGAAGAAGACCCTTCGGTCTTAAATGAAGATTCCCCCAAATACTATTCCACCTATGACAATAAAGGCATCAAACAATATCTCACAGATGATGAAGGAAACCGGTTAAAAGGTGTTTCAAACTCGAAATCCTTACAGAACATCTGTAATAAAAATGATCTGGAATCCATTTACATCTTTGATGAAAACGGCCGTACCATTGCGACAAATACCGGGAACTGGTACTTCTCCATCAGCCATAATGAAGAAGATCAGTCTTACCCTTTCCTGCAGGTGCTTGACGGAAAAGCCGAAAGCCTGGTTCAGGAAGCAACCATCAATGATATGGGAGAAAAAGCAAAGTATATCGGTGTCGGATTCACCTATTACACAACCAAAGACGATAATGGTAATACCGTATATCTTTCCCGCAGAAACTATCTGTCGAAAACAAATGATGAGGAGAATGAAAATCCTGTCACATTGCACCGTTCCATGTTGCAGGTCGGTCTGCAGTCGGAACTGTTTGACAGAGTCCTTGCTCCTACAGATGCAGGATATGTGCTTTCCTCCGAAATGCTGGGTGGCGGTTTCTTCCTCTTGTTTGATACAACACCTGACCATATCTGTCTCTACTCCCCGCGGGAAGCCAGCATCGGCTTAACCGCTGAAGAGTTAGGTGTTTCCGACAGGGCATTCACCGGTGCGGATTTCTACGATTTCGCCTCCATTAACGGCGTGCGGTATTTTGCCGATTTTAAATATATCGAGGGATATTTCATCGCTACCGCTATGCCGGAAAAAACGATGTTTAAAGCTCGCGGAACAATCGCATTCATGACAGCTCTGGCAAGTCTGATTCTCATCCTGATTCTCTCATGTACGGTAACATTTACGACATGGGAAGAAGAAATGTTATATACAACCATGAGTGAAGAACAACCGAATAACGGTCTTGATTCAGCAATTTTCCATATTATTCTCCCTTCCGGAAGAACAACCTCAACCGTTAAAGCCGCCGCCCGATGGGATAACCGCTGGATGCCATGGAGTGAACGAAATCCCGAACAGAAGCTGCTGTTGCTGATCAAAATCATCGGCGGCATTCTGGTTCTCTATATCATGGTTTCCGTCATCAGCGCACAAACGATCTTCTCGGAAAACTCGGTTATTCAATATATACTCAGCGGTGACTGGGACCGTGAGCCGAATATCTTTGCCTTCAGTGCTTGCGTACTGGTCATGATTATGGTCATCATCGGTGTATCCCTGGTGCGTATTCCGGTAAGAATTGTCACTTCCCTTCTCGGAACAAGAAGTGAAACCATCGGACACCTGCTGCTTTCCATTCTGAAATACGGCGGTGCAATTTTCTCCGTATTCTACTGTCTCTATCTTGTCGGAATGGATTCCACGAGTCTTCTGGCAAGTGCAGGCGTGTTGTCACTTGTCATAGGTCTTGGCGCACAAAGCCTGATCAAGGATATTCTTGCCGGCATCTTCATTGTCTTTGAAGGAGAATTCCGTGTCGGTGATATCGTTACAATCAATAATTACCGTGGTACGGTAATGGATATCGGACTACGTACAACCAAGATACTCGGCGCAGACGGCAACATCAAAATCTACAGTAACTCTGAAATATCCGGTGTCTTAAACATGACCAAGGAAGCTTCCCTTGCATCCTGTACAATCTGCATGGAATACGGACAGGATATCGACTATGTGGAAGCAGTATTGAAACGCGATCTGCCTGCTTTAAAAGAAAAGAATCCGATGATCCTGACCGGTCCTACTTATGCGGGCATTTCAGAACTGGGTGACAACGGCATAAAGCTGTTGATGTTCTGCACCTGTAACGAAAAAGATATAAAAATCGTCACCCGTTATATGAATAAAGAAGTTCTGAAGATCTTCTATAATAACGGCATCAATGTTCCGTTCCCGAACGTCACAATTTCCCAGCTGAATACAGAAGGCCGTAAAACCATGAAGGACTATAAGGATCTTCCGGGTCAGAGAGATTCCGAATGGGTAAAATCGGAAATTGTGACAGTATCCGATGAAGACCAGACCATAGATGATGTTTTGCAGCTTACAGAAGAATGGGGTAATAAAAAAGGCATTGCAAACAAAGACTCTTTACAGCTTCGCCTGCTTGCGGAAGAAATGTTTGGCATAGTCCATGAAATAGCCAATGACACAAAAACACATTACTGGCTGGAGAATGCCGGCAAAAAATATGAACTGCATCTGCTGTTCAGGCCGGAAATGACCAAAGAGATGCGTGAACATCTGCTGTCTGTAGCAAGCAGCGGAAAAAATGAAGCTGCGAAAGGCTTAATCGGAAAACTGCAGGATATGATCATAGCGAGGATGCTGCCATCCGAGGCCAGCCTCAATGAACAGGCAAATGATAAAACAGACGTTTTAGATGAAGCGGATGAATGGTCCATGACCCAGTTCCGTTCCGACATCGAAAACAACGCTGAAGGAAAAGAAGAATGGGATGAACTTGAAAAATCCATCATCGCCAAACTGGCAGATGATGTCAAGATCAGCATCAGACGCTATGATGTTGAAATCATCGTCTTAAAATCTTTTGAATAATAAAAATACCGAAGGTCAATGCCTTCGGCTTTTATATCAGAATATCAGGCTGATCAGAAGACTGCAGATTCCGATTGCAACTGCAGGAGGATCAATATGTGTGCCGCAGCCCATATTCAGATAACCTCCGAATAAAGTAAAGATAATCTGCGACAACATGCCAAACAAAATGGCAATGAAGATATTTCCGGTAGCAGCCATAGCCAGGCCTGCCACCATTGTGATCTGATGGGTTGTCGGAAAGAACTGTGTTCTTTGGAATAACTGCAGAATCAATAAGGCAGCACTGAACATAAAACCTGCTGTTACAATACCTGTTGCCTGTACAAAGTAAGCCGTTAATGCGGAACATCCGGCAGCGACCATCAGCTCCCATACCCACTTCTTGCCATCACGCAATACTCTTGAAGCATCCTTGTTGATAATCCTGTCTTTATGAAAGATGAATCTGGCAATGACAGCTACTGTCACAACAGAGAATGCACCGGTATCCATAGGGAAATTCATATTTACCGCAAAGGCAAATAAACTGTATCCGATCATGCCGGTTATGGCCCCTACAATCAGGACTCCCGGATCATGTGTAAAGGCTAAACTCCTGTCGATCTCCCATTCATGAATATCGTATTTTCTGGCCGCATATCCAGTTGCCGGAACAGAAGCACTGAACATGACAGCAGGAAGAAATACAAGATTTGATAAATACTGATTATAGAAAGTCATATCATGCCCGGTGGATGCCAATACGGTTTGAATAATTGTCACAAAACCATAGATAATGAATGCTTCCATACCGCCGGTCAATGTTCCAAGCATCCCTGCCCCTGCCGCAAGAAGCAGTGTTGTTAAATTGATGATCATAAAAAATACCTCATTATTTCTATTACTATTTTAACGTATATCAGAAGATATTTATATGAATATTTGTATAAAAATGGTACGATATTTATAAGAAAACAAACGGAGGATAATCATTTATGAAAAAGTATCTCGCCATTGATATGGGCGGTACGGCTATTAAGTACGGTGTTTTGGATGAAAACCTGAATTTTAGCGTACATGATAAGATCACAGCAACAACAGCTTCCAAAGAAGAGTTGTATGACGAAGTCAAAAAACTGTATGATGCTTATGGTGACGGTGTTGAAGGCGTATGTATTTCCATGCCGGGCATGATTAACCGTAAAAAAGGCTTTGCACATACCGGCGGAGCATACAAGTGGGTTAAGAATATGCCGATCGCAACCGAGCTTTCAGATTATCTCGGTGTGCCTGTAACCATCTGTAACGATGCCAAAGCTGCTGCCCTTGCTGAAATCGGTTATGGCAACATGAAGTTAATCACAAACGGTGCCATGTTTATTCTCGGAACCGGAATCGGCGGCGCTATCATCGTTAACGGCAACCTGATTGACGGAACACATTTCTCCAGCGGAGAATTCTCCTTTATCAGAGGACATGTTGATGACAAGACAAACCGCAAAGATATTTTTGCCCAGACAAACGGTGTTGCCGGGCTGAAAGCGGCAATCAAAGCTGCTTCCGGCCTTGAGGACATTGACGGCTTAAAGGCATTCAAACTGATTAAGGAAGAAAACAATCAGGAAGTATTACAAGGCGTCAAGGATTTCTGTTTCTATCTTGCTCATCACATCTATAACATTCAGACAATTATCGATGCGGAAAGAGTAGTGATCGGCGGCGGCATCTCCAATGAACCGATGTTTATCGATCTGGTTAAAGAAGCAGTTGATGAAGTATTTGACAAAGCTTGGGTGCCTGCCATTCCGAAACCGGAAGTCATGGTTTGTAAATTCCAGGCAGATGCAAATCTGATCGGTGCGGTCTACAATTTTGTGGAACTCCAGGACTTCTATAACAGCAACACTTACAATTACTAATAAATAACAGGTCTTACCGACCTGTTATTTTTGTAGATCAAAGTTTATTGGTTCTTCCCCCTCCGCTATCAGGAGGGGGATGTTTTCTTCAATAGATATCCTTTCACTGCCCTGTACAGCTGATTGTCAAAAGATACAGTTAACCTTTTTTTACTGATAGGGATCGGGAATCGAATCATCAATCGGACAGATGTATTCTTCACCATTCAGGGATTCTTTGAATTCATCTATTGCCTTCTGCAGCCTATCCGGATCTGCCATCATTTTATATGCGGCAAGTGCCTGTATTTTTGCAGCTCTGAGCATTCCTTTCATGCCGATGGAATGTCCTGAAGAAGCTGTCATCATCCAGCTGTGGCCGGGTGATAAAGACGGTGCCGTACATTCATTCACCTGAAATCCCGGACAGATGTATTCAACATCTCCGTAATCCGTTGACCCGTAGATCGATTCATTTGACAGAGGTTCATCCTGATAACGCAGAGGTATTGTCTTGTCTTTTACATAGGACGGCTGGGTCTGATTCATCTCATCCGCAAATGCAAGTTCTTCCTCTGTATATTCATTCACGGGTATTTCTCTTCTTGCCTCCTGTACGGCTTCTGCGATGACAGTATTCTGCAAGGTAGGATACAAACCGCCAAGTCTGGTGACTTTGACTCTTGTATCGGTCATGATGGCTGCACCTTCCGCACATTTGCAGACTCTTTCATAGGCATCTACAGTGGCTTTTCTGCTTAAGGCTCTGACAAAGTATTTTGCCTGGGCATGATCCGGAACAATATTCGGTGCCAGTCCGCCATCGGTAATGATGTAATGCATCCTGACATCGGAAGTAACATGCTCTCTTAAGAATTCAACGCCGATATTCATAATCTGCAATGCATCCAGAGCGCTTCTGCCAAGATATGGTGCACCTGCCGCATGGGCTGTTTTGCCAAAGAATTCGACTGTCAGTCCTTCTACGCCTGTATGGGAGCCAAGGGTATCTCCGCTGATGGTGGAAGGATGCCATGCAATCGTGAAATCACATTCTTTAAAAGCACCTCTTTTCGCCATGATTCCTTTTCCAAGCAGCTGTTCTTCTGCCGGGCATCCGTAAAATATAACTGTCCCTTCTCTTCCTTCTTTGATCAAAGCTTCCTTTAGACCGATGCAGGCACCAAGACATCCTGCACCGAGAAGATTATGACCGCATCCATGGCCATCTCCATTAGGAATAACAGGTTTCTGATACGTGCATACTTCCTGTGACAAACCGGGGAGGCAGTCGTATTCCGCACAGAATCCCACTACGGGATGTCCTGAACCAAACACTGCTCTGATACAGGTAGGCATATTGTATGCACCGACCTCTGTTTCAAAACCGTTATTTCGTAACACTTCCGCAGTCCACTCTGCCGCTTTGGTTTCTTTCCAGCCCATCTCCGGATGACTCCATATATTCTCCGCCAGAGTGATTAACTCTTCACGATGATCATCGATCACCTTCGATATATACTGATTCATGCTTATTTCCCTTCAAGGTCTTTGCGAATGGCGTCGCCTCTGTCCTTGTGTGTTTTTGTCCATCTGGGGCCTTTCTCATAAAGATCTGCCAGTTCTGCAAGTATTTCCGGAACCTTGATACCCTGAGGACATGCGTGTGTGCACTGTCCGCACTGTATGCAGGCAGCCGGTTTCTTGTCATCATCCAGTCCATCAATACGCATTGAGCTCATCATGGACGGTGCATATTTATAATCGTTGTAACATTCGATCAGGTATGGAATATCAAGTTCCATCGGACATCCTTTACAACAATATCTGCATGCAGTACACGGTACACTGGATTTCATTCCTTCCGCAATTTCAAACAATGTCTTCTGTTCCTCATCGCTTAAAGGATTGTATTCTGCAAATGTTTTGAGATTATCCTCAACCTGTTCGACTTCATTCATGCCGGAAAGAATGACTTTGATGTTATCAAGACCCTGTAAGAAACGGAAGGCATAGGAAGCATCGCTGTTATCGGAGAACTGTCTGAGAATCGCTTTATTTTCATCAGAGAGATTTGCCAGTTTACCGCCGCGGCATGGTTCCATGACCCATACGCCTAATCCGTGTTTTGTGATGATATCGTATTTTTGTTTTGCATCCTGCAATGTCCAGTCAAGATAATTGCATTGAATCTGTACAAATTCAAATACCCCTTCATATTTAGTCAGAACTTCTTCCAGCAGTTTCGGTCCGCCATGGAAAGAGAAACCGAAATACTTGATTTTCCCTTCATTCTTCATCTGAATCATATCATCAATAATATGATATTCTTCTCCCTCATATACCTTAATGGACCATTCGGTAATATTATGTAGGAGATAGAAATCAAAGTAATCCGTATTGCATTTTTTCAGGGAGAGATTGAACAGTGCAATATTATCGACAGGTCCCGGCAGAGAATGTCCCGGGAATTTATCGGCAATATAATAACTTTCACGAGGATATTTTTTCAAAGCCTCAGCCATGGCAATTTCCGATTTCCCGTCAAGATACGGATAAGCCGTATCGAAGTAGTTGACGCCTGCCTGAATAGCCAGGTCAAACATCCTGTTGACTTTTTCCTGATCGATTTCACCGGTTTCCGGATTGCTTGCAAAACGCATGCAGCCAAAACCGAGCCTGGAGAGTTTCATTCCTAGAAAATCACTGTAAATCATATTATCCTCCTGTTATGATTTTTCATCACACTCTGTCTTTATTTTATCATTGCATACATATTTGCGAAAGAAAAAGGCTTTGGCTTTCACCAAAACCTAATTTGTCCCATACAGGATTTTTACCAGTTCGGAATCCTTGTCCAGGATAATGGTCTTTTCACCGCCCTGCATGCTCTTTTTCAAGGCATCCAGGCTTCTGATGTACTGATAGAAATCCGCTTTTTCCTGGGTGTTGTATGCATCCTGGAGCGTTTTCATATACTGCTCTTCACCTTCTGCTTCAAGGACAGCTGCCTGTTTTTCCGCTGCGGATTTCAGGATTGTCACCTGCTTATCTGTTTCATTGCGGATTTTCTGTGCTTCTGCCTTACCTGCGGCGGTATAGGAAGCAGCGATGTTTTCTCTTTCGGAAATCATTCTTGCATAAACTGCCTGCTTGTTGTCTTCCGGAAGATCCAGTGCCTTGATCTGTACTTCCACAATTTCAATACCGTAGGATTCCATGCCGTTGTTGGCTTCCTCTGTCAGCATCTTGGTCAGCCTTTCTCCTCTTGCCTCAATGACTTCATCCTGTGTCATGGATGAGATGATGGTCTTTGTAGCATTGTAGGAAGCTGCTTCGATTCTCTCCTGGGCTCTTGGCACTACCGCATTTAATGTCTGTACATATTTGGTAGGATCCTTGACACGCCATAATACATAGTCATCGGCGATCATGGATTTTTTGTCCTTGGTGATGACATCACTCTGGGCAATGTCATACAAGGTTATCGCAGAAGAGATTTTCTGCACGTTCTGGATAAAAGGAATTTTAAACTTTAAGCCCGGTTCGGATTCAATCTTTACGATTCTGCCAAACTGACGGATTACCGCATACTGGTTAACACCCAGGCTGTATGCACCGTTAAGACCGACTATTGCGATAAGAATGATTGCAATAGTTACGAACACTTTTTTAAGATTCTTCATTGTTTGTTCCTCCTTGTGAGAAAGATTCGATCGGCAACAGTTCCTGTGTATTGCCATCGGTGATGATCACTTTCATTTCCGGAAGCAGCTCTTCCATTGTTTCATAGAAAAGTCTTCTCTTTGTGATCAACGGATATTTCTGGTAT
The DNA here is from genome assembly GCA_017539825.1 of Solobacterium sp. Taxonomy (GTDB): domain Bacteria; phylum Bacillota_I; class Bacilli_A; order Erysipelotrichales; family Erysipelotrichaceae; genus Bulleidia. The sequence goes on from JAFYCG010000229.1 coordinate 12,302, forward strand.
TCCTCATACATCTTGTTGAAACGTTCTGCCTGTCCTTCTGCTTCGGCAATTCTTGCCTGTTTTGTTGCCTCTGCCTGTTGGGTGATACGGTCAGCTTCTGCCTCGGCAGCAGGAATTTGTTCATTCTTGTACTGGTTGGCATTGTTGATGGCTGTATCTTTACTTTGTTTTGCGGTTTCAACCGCTTTGAATGCAGCGACAATTTCCTTTGTCGGAGGTTCTGCATCCTGTACGGTGATATTGACCACCTGCAGACCGATGTTGTTGTCGGACAGTGACTTTGACAGCTTTTCTTTTACATCTGCCTGAATCTGTGATTTTCCGGTTGTAATCACTTCATCAACAGGATAATTGATCACGGTAGAACGGATTGCAGCTCTTGCCATATTCACCATGATTTCTTCAGGATCATTGGAATTATACAGATAAGCAACAGGATCACTGACTTTGTATTCCATATAGAAATCAATATTGACCAGATTGAAGTCGCTGGTAATCATGATTCCGTTTGCTTCATCCGTAATATTCTGTCCGTCGTTTGTGACGATGTAACCAAGCCCTGTGCCATGGGTTGTCGTATCAACCTTTCTGACCCTCTGGATAAACGGGATTCGGAAATACATTCCCGCATTTTTGACTTCCTGCACTTTACCGAACATTGTGACAACTGCCTGTTGCTGTTCAGTAACGGAATATACGGAAGTCATAGCCAGAAGCAGAGCAATGGCAACTGCCAGAGCAATTCCTGCGAACTTGCCGGCCTTTTTTCCGAAATCGGAAGCACCGTTCTGGATTTCTTCTTTGAAATTCTTTCCTTTCAGCATGATTTATTGTTCCTCCTTAAATAAAAACCGGAATCTTTTAACCAATTCCGGGATATGTACATTTCGATCTTCCCATCCTTGGTTAAACCAAAGATGAGTCTCACTACAAGGGAATGAACCGAGATAGATATCTGGGCTGACGATTCATCCGGCTGTTACACCAGCTACTCCCTCATCTGTATGTATAATACCATGTTTTACGGGGAATTCAAGAGAAATCGTACTTGCATTTTTCTGTGCCTCCGTTACAATGTGAGTCATGAAAAAGATCTATGCATGCGCCGATGTACACAGCCATCTGGACGTATTTGAACAAGCGATGAATGACCTGGATTCCGATGATGAAATGTACATCATCGGTGATGCAGTGGACAAGGGACCTGATGGATTGGATGTATTGCTGAAGATCATGAAAGATCAAAGATGCCACATGCTGATGGGGAATCATGACATGATGATGCTGGAATATCTTACCTGCAAAAGAAAGTTAGAAACAAGATTCACCGGTGAATATCAGGATGTAAAAAAAAGATGGCTCTATATCAATGGCGGACTTGCAACTTATCAGAGATATAAGAGACTTCCCGAAGTCACAAAGAAAAAAATTATTTCTTTTCTCTCATCCCTTCCTGTTTTATTGAACATGACAGTCGAAGGAAGAAAATTTCTGCTCGTTCATGCATTTCCTCAAAATCATGGCGAAAATGATATCTATGTCAAAGACCTGAAGACATTCACCTATCGCTGGCGCAGTGACTATATCTGGAAACGGGAACCTTTCCATCATGAAGAAGGAAAGATCATTCTTACCGGTCATACCCCGACCCGGAATTATAAAGATCATGAAATCCTCCATGATGAAGGCTGGTATGATCTGGATTGCGGACTGGCTTATCAGGACAGTGAAAGCAGGCTTGGGGTATTGTGCTTAAATGATCTTTCTGAAAAATACTATTTCCCGAAAAAATAACCAGCTGTGGCTGGTTATTTCTGATTATCATATATAACTTTGCTTAAATGTCTTCAAACAGATTTCAAAGAAGAAATATAATTTCCGTTTACCGGACCTTCATTGCTGCTTCATAGGCACTCCAGATGACAGTCCTTAAGTTGCCGACTTCTTTACAGTCGCCGATAAACTGTATCTCTTTAGAGCCTTTGGCAAGAGGTGCAGGCAGATACCCTGCACAGCTGATGACACTGTCACATGGGATAACCGTTTCTTTTCCTTCCTTGTCTTTCACAACAACGGAATCATCATTTACCTTCTGCAGGGTTGTTTCTAAATATACCGGTACCTGTTTCCAGGCAAAGAATTCCCTGAGATAAGAACTGTTTGCCAGACACACACCCGGCTGGGCAATCAGGTCTTCCTTCATCTCAATGATAATAGGTTTCTTTCCCTGTAAATACAATTCATATGCTATCTCGCTGCCGGTTAAACCTCCGCCTATGACTGCTACGGTTTCTCCTGTTTCAGTACCATTGAGATATTCACATGCCTCGATCATCTTTTCATGTCCCGGCACTTTCTTTAGCACTCTCGGAACGGCACCTGTTGCCACAATAACGGGATCATTTCCGAATTCTGCCGTTGTCCTGACTTCATAATGATAATGGACAGGAATTTCAAGAAGTTCCATCTGCCGTTTATACCACTTCAGAAGATCTCTCAGTTTCCCCTTGTAGCTTTCTGCAGATGCTGCAATAAATGTTCCGCCAAGCTGATCACTTCTTTCATAGATTACCGGCTGATGGCCTCTTAACTTCAAAACTCTTGCCGCTTCCATGCCGGCAATGCCTCCGCCGACAATCGCAACAGTTCTCGGCTTGTCAACCGGTTTAATATAGTGTTTGTTCCATTGCATCATTTCCGCATTGATGGCACATCTGGACAGGTGAAGACTGTCTTGCAGTTCCTGCATATTCGGTGTTCCCTTCCACTTGGACATGTTGAAACAGCCGTTATGGCAAAGAATACACGGACGGATGTCTTCCGGACGGTTATCCATCAGTTTTGTGACCCATTCAGGATCAGCAAGGAACTGTCTGGCAAAACCTGCCGCATCAATTCTGTTTTCTGCAACTGCTTTTGCGGCGGTTTCGGGATCCATTCTACCCGCGCAAACAACCGGTGCATTGGTAAACTGTTTGATATGTGCTACATCTTCCAGATTGCAGTTTTCCGGCATGTAAATCGGCGGATGTGCCCAATACCATGCATCATATGTGCCATTGTCACAATTGAACATATCATAGCCTGCTTCTTCAAGGTATTTTACAGCCCATTCAGACTCTTCCATATCTCTGCCGGCTTCTTCAAATTCCTCCTGTGGCAATGCACCGCTGCGGAATCCTTTTGTTTTGGAAACGACACTGTATCGCAAAGAAACCGGAAAATCCTGTCCGCATGCCTCTTTGATTGCTTTGACTATATCTGTTGCAAAACGGTATCTGTTTTCTCTGCTTCCGCCATATTCATCTGTTCGATGATTTGTATATTTCAATGCAAACTGATCCAGCAGATATCCTTCATGTACGGCATGGATTTCAACACCGTCTACACCTGCTTCTTTTAACATCTTTGCACACTTTGCAAAAGCATCTACATACTCCTGAATCTCTTCAACAGTCATTGCCCGGCTTGGCACTTTATCAGACCATCTGTTAGGCGCAGGAGAAGCAGTGGCTGTGATCTTATCCAGGTCCATAAACGGTTTGGAACCTATGCGAAGTGCTTTGTTTTCCCATAGCTTTTCCATCATGGCAGATACGGTAAAAGATCTGCCGAATCCTGCAGTCAGCTGTACAAACAGTTTTGCGCCTGTTTCGTGTAACTTCGGCATCCACTCTGCTAGATCCCTGTACATCTTTTTATTCTGGTATAACCATTCCCCGCCCATGGGATTACGCACGCACTGACATCCCGGCAAAACAAGACCGGCATTGTTTTTGGCAACTTCAAGAATGAATCTTGCACCCATTTCATCAAAATGGTTCTTCTCCATCCAACCGAACAGATCCGTTCCTCCCATTGAAGTCAGAACAATTCTGTTTTTGATTTCCACATTGCCTATTTTCCATGGTGTAAACAACGGATTCAGTTTTTCATTTTTATTCTCACTCATCTTTCACCTCTTCTGTTCCATCTTCATAAATGATAATCTAAACACATCACCAAGCCCGTCAAACATGCATGCTGTCGCAAGAGCATCTGCGGGTTTGCTTAAACGCATACAAGCTCCCTATAATACATCTTGATCAGCATTACGCTCTTCATTCAGTTCCAGCATTATATTTCCTAGAGATACATGTTAGTTTTATTATAGCATGGCCTATACAAAAGAAAATCCCGGTTATACCGGGATGAAATGAATTATAATTGAGCGGATTTTTTCAGGAAGAAGAAACCGAAGATAAACAGAACTGCCAATGTAGCAACAGCAATGTTGACATTGTCTGTAATAGAAACGGTTATACCGACCAGGGTTGTACCCATGAAGGCAGCACCTTTGCCGCAGATATCGTATAAGCCAAAGTATTCACCGGAAGTTTCCCCCGGAATAATCTGGGCATAATAGGAACGTGACAATGCCTGAATTGCACCCTGGAACATGCCGACGATAAATGCCATGATGCCAAACTGCCATAACGTATGCATGAACAAAGCATAAATAGCTACAAATGCATAACCGCCGATACATACCGTAATCAAAGATACGGAGTTGTATTTTTCACTGAGTTTGCCGAAGATTGTCGCAAAGACAAAGGCGACAACCTGTGTCAGCAACAGTATGATAAGCAAGCCGATCTGATCCAGTCCCAAAGATGTACCGATTGCAACCGCTTCATCAATGATGGTATATACACCGTCAATATAGAAGAAGAAACCGATCAGGAAGAAGAAGATCTTCTTTTCATTCTTAGCGATATGTGTCAGTGTTTTTCCGATTCTCTGGAAGCTGGATTTGATTTTTCCGCTTGTACTTTCAACATAATAGAATTGTTTGTAATTTTTAACCAAAGGAACGGATACACCCAGCCACCATAATGCAATAATGATGAAAGCCAGCAGGATTGCCAAATGGAAATTCATTTTCCCTGTCATGCCAAGATAATACAGAACCATAGCGGCAAGGAACGGAATGCAGCTGCCGATATATCCCCATGCATATCCCTGGGAAGAGACGATGTCCATTCTTTCCGGTGTCGTAACATCCGTCAGCATGGAATCATACAATACCAGACTTGCTTGATAACATACTTTGGCAGTGACATACGTTACCAGATATAAGAGCCAGTTAGGCACAATACCAAGCAATGCACAACCGACAACACCGATCAGAAGAACGGTGATGAACATGGGCTTCTTAAAATTCTTGTTGTCTGAAATAGCACCAAATATCGGACCGATAAACGCCACAAGAATAGTAGCTACAGATGTTGCATAACTCCAATAAGCAAGATAATCCGAATTGGAGATTCCCGCTTCTGTTGCCAGAAGATTAAACCAGATCGGAATAATGGTGGAATCCATCATTGTAAATGCGGAGTTGCCAATGTCATAATAAATCCAGGCACGCTCCAGTGACTTAAATTTTTTAAACATAATCAAACTCCCTTGCCTATATTATCTGACAATTCAATCAATTTCTCCATTATTTTTTTAAGATGATGTAAAATAATGACAGCAAGGAGCATCCATTATGAACAAACCACAGATCTGGGCACATCGTGGTGCATGTGCCTATAAGCCTGAGAATACACTTGAATCCTTTCAGGAAGCTGTCAATCTGCATGCAGATGGCATTGAACTGGATATACAAATGACAAAAGACGGCAAAATTGTTGTTATCCATGATGAAACCATAGACCGTACTTCCGACGGAACAGGATGGGTTAAAGATTTCACCTATGAAGAATTGCTGAAGTACAATTTCAACAACAATCATCCGGAAGTAGCCTTTGCCCGCATTCCCCTGATGGAAGAAGTATTCGATCTGATCTTTCCGACAGCTCTTATCATCAATATCGAACTGAAGACCGGTATTGTATTTTATGAAGGAATTGAGGAAGCAATCCTGAAGATGACAAAGGAAAAAAACATGGAAGACAGGGTTATCTATTCTTCCTTCAATCATTATTCCGTCAAAAAAATACAGAAGCTGAATCCTGATGCCAGGACTGCCTTTCTGTATGCAGACGGTCCGATTGACATGCCGGAATATGCACATTCCCATCATGTTGATGCGATCCACCCTGCCCTCTACAACATTCAATTTCCGGATGTTGTGGAAAAAGCACATCAGCTGGGCATGGAGGTCAATGTCTGGACCGTCAATGAAAAGGAACATATTCAGTTATGCATGTTAAAACAGGTTGATGCAATCATCACCAACAAACCTGACTATGTCAGAAAAATCATAGAGGAGGTATTATGAGCCTGTCCTTTCTTGAACAAATGGAAACCATCGTCAAACCGTGGTTAGAAAACACCGTTAAAGAAGGCGATGTTCTGAGTTATGATGGCATACGATTGCATTATTATTATGCAATCTACCCCGAAGAAAAAGCATCAATCATCTTTACACACGGATTCTGTGAATTCTTCGGAAAATACCATGAAATGGTTTATCGTTTTTATCAGCAGGGTTTTTCCGTATTCTTTCTGGAATACCGAGGTCATGGCAAAAGTGAAAGAATACTGACATTTAAAGATCATCGTGTGATCGTTTCTTCTTTCGAAGAATACAAACATGATCTGGAATACTTTATGGAAAAGGCAGTCAGAAAACTGTCGGTCACAAAGAAATATCTTCTCTTTGCCCATTCCATGGGCGGTGCTATCGCCTCTTTGTATATGGAAGAACGTACTGATGATTTCCGTTGTGCAGTTCTTTCTTCTCCGATGTTGAAAATGTCATTCGGAAAGATCCCTGATCCTTTGATCAATGCCCTGGGTATTTATTCCAGAGTTGCCAGTAAAGATACTGAATTTGCCCCGCAGCAACATGGTTTTACAGGAGAATATCAGTATGAAACCAGCAACTATCTGGATGAAGAAAGATATCAGTATCAGTTTGAAATGCGCAAAAACGATCCTGATTATCAGACCTTTGGAGCAACAGTCACCTGGGTTGCAGCTGCAAAACAAGGAAGTGAAAAAGCCTTGAAAAATGTCACAAAGATCAGAACACCGATTCTTTTGTGTCAGGCAGGTCTGGATACCGTGGTAGACAATGACGGACAGAATCAGTTTGCTGAGAAATCACCGTATGTATCTCTTGTCAGATATGAAGATTCCAAGCATGAAATCTATAATGCAGCAGAACAAACAAGAGAACAGTACTATCGTGATATTCTGAAATTCTTTACTGTCTACAGCCAATAACATAAATGAAAAACAGGTGTGACTTTTGGTCACACCTTTTCTCTTATTTCTTCTTTTTTTTGAAAAATAATATCAGTCCTGCAATAATACCGCATGCAGCAACAGACAGGCCGATCCATAAAGCAACATTGAATGTTGAACATGTGATTACGATTGTATCCAGATCTTTCGGAATCGATGTCAGATCAATCGTTACCGTTTTTCCTTCAACAACACCTGCATTTGTTTCGGGTTTACCCGGCATATTCACAACAAGAACCGCCTCGAAACCATATTCCTTTAATGCGGACATATCAAAATCAGATTGATCATAGCCTGCATCCTGGGACATGTCTGCCTGCAGTTCATTCACGGGAATTTCAACAGTCAGCTTATTGCCTTCTTTATGAGAATAATATTCTGTATTTTTGATTCCGGATGCTTTGACACCTGCATAGGGATCTTCACCTTCTAACCTGACAGTTTCAATCTTTGCATCAGGATAGGATTCCTTAAAGCTCTTCTGCATTTCTTCGAGTGCCGTATCTACATCCCCTGCGGTCTCAAGCATTTTTTCCTGATAGAGCATCGTTACTGCTTCAGTCATTGTACCGTCTGAAGCGACATCCAGAGTGATATTGATTTTCATGCATCCTGTCAAAGCCATCGCAATGGATGCCAGGAATACCTTTTTCAGTAGTTTCTTCATTTTGTACCTCACTTCCTATTAGAGATATACTAACATAAAAATAAGAAGCATAAATATGAATATGCTTCTGAATCCCATTCAATGCGAAAAATCTTCCTGTTCCATCTCTTTGAGGATTTCCTGTGTCCTCTGTATGTATTGTGAAATCTCTTCCAGCTGATCATTCAACCGGATCAACACCCCTTTCACAATATCCTTTTCCATACTTTTTTCTGCCTCCATAAGAAGCTTGATATCGGAAAGATAGAATCCTGCCTTACGGTATTTCTCAATGTCTTTCAGAATATCCAATTGCTCTTTTCCATAGAGCTTGTGCTGTTGCGGCCCTTCTCGAAGCAACGGTTTCAGAATTTCCTCTTTGTCATAGAGGTACAGGGATTTTCTGGTTGTGCCTGTCAGTCGGCACATCTGACTGACAGTGTAATATTCATTTTCTTTTTTCATGTTTTTCCTCCTTCTATGGAAGGAGAAAAATCTGCGAAAGAAAAAACACCCTTACGGTGTAATTCGTATTTCTTTCATGAATAATGAACTTCTATCCTGTATAAATGCCATTTCAGGCCATAAATTCTTACATAGACCGCAGCAAATACGACAATCAATATCCATGATCACTTTACCGTCTTTTCTCGTGAATACCTTCAGCTGGCATCTTTATAAGCACAAGTCACAATAGAGACCATGGTCATTCTCTATTGTGATTTGATGAATGGACAACGATTATATTATCCAAGTCAATATTCAGACAAAAACAAAGAAGAGACTTGCGTCTCTTCTCTGTTTGAAAGGACTTAATTATGGAGGAGTTTAAGGAGGATCTAAAATGCCGGTTGTACTGTCTGAATTGCTACTATTCGATTGAGGAACTCTTTCGTTCCTTGCACTTATATAGTAGCTGATGCACCACATACAGATCAGTCAAAAATTATACTATTTGTAGGTAAATTTATAATTTTTTTAGATTTACATTTGACAATGTTCAAGATCCTTTTGATCTGTTTTAGTGCTTAACTTTGGAACATATATCCGCAAAAACAAAGAAGAGATTTGCATCTCTTCTTTGTTCTGATAGGAGTTTTTTGGAGGAGTTTAAGGAGGATTTAAAATGCCGGTTGTACTGTCTGAATTGCTACTATTCGATTGAGGAACTCTTTCGTTCCTTGCACTTATATAGTAGCTGATGTGCTACATACAGATCAGTCAAAAATTATACTGTCTATAGGTAATTTTATGATTTTTTTAGATTTATACCCGATGATATCCAGGATACTTTTGACCTTTTCCAGAGTTTAACTTTGGAACTCACATACCCGCAAAAACAAAGAAGAGACCTGTGTC
>JAFYCG010000230.1 GCA_017539825.1 Solobacterium sp.
AGACGGAGCAATCTATCTGCATATGCAGATATCGTATCGCCAGATACTTTCCGGAGTTGTTTCACAAAAAGCATCTGATGATGCATTGCGAATACTGAATGATTATTATTGTCAAGAGAAGGATTATGATAAGAAGCATTATCCTTTTATTTTCTGAGAATGAATCTATTATACATCATTCCGGCACAAATTCATCCCCTTCTTTACACTTCGTAAGAAGAAGGGGACTTCTTCGTTAATATTTGTTAAAATGGTTGTTATGAAAACAATACTATGTGAAGAATACCAGAAAGAGCATATCCTGCAAGCCCTTTCTGAAGAAGCCGGAGGTTCTCTGACTGATGTTCAGGTAAAATCTTTAAAAAACATCTTTTCTCCTGAGAAGGAAGAAGAAGCTTCCGTGCTTTTAATGATGTCATCTCTGTTGAATAAAGACAAAGAAAATTATCCTGTATACGGGGATATGTTTTATTATCCTTCCTTTCTGCAGGAAATTCTTTCCTTTGCGAAGGAATGTATTCTGTATGAAATTTCACCATCTTCCTTACCGGAAAGAAACTCCCAGGAAAAGGAATTAAAAAGAATTCTCCAGACGGTTTTAAAGATGGATTTTATTGAGAAAATCCATCTGCAGAAACGGGAAGAGCGAATCAATGAATTGCTGTCTGATCCCGATGTATCGATCTATCCCTACTTTGAAAACGATCCGTATTATTACCGCATCAGGGAAAGACTGCTTCTGCATATTCCGGAAGAAAAAACAGAAGAATACAAGCCTGCAAAACATCTTCGTTTCGCATTGAATATGCGGCAGGAGATCGAAGCGGTTGCACAGGATATCTGTAAAAAGAAGACACCATGTACGGTCATCCTCTGCAATCCTTCTTCCTATCTGCCTGTTTTACAGGAAGTATTTCATCGTTACAATATCCCCTATTCTGTCAGCTCTGAAACAAGCAGCGTAAAGATGTCCGGCATTTATAATGCCTTGGCAAGACTAGCCATAAAAAAGGATATTCCTTCTTTTCTTGAGGCTTTAAGAAAAGATGCTTTTCCGGTTCTGTGCAAAGATGCATTGATCCGTTTCTTTGAGGATGTACTGGTTGAATTCCATTCCCTGATTGATATCTCTTCACATCTGGAAGACTCTCTTTTCAAATCCAGCATCCGTTTTATCCAGCCATTGGAAAATGAAGCGAATGCATATTTAGAGAAAATCAATGACTCCCTGACATATTTACTGGAAAGTACAGATGCCAAAGATGCTTTGATCCGTGCGTATTCCATCATGCAGAAATCCTCTTTCCTGGAGGATAAAAACGAATTGATGGCAGCCATGAAAATCCGCACAGCTTTAACGGAATCCCTCGATCTGATCCATTCCGAAGAAGAGGCGATATTCGTGCTGGATCTCATCGAATCCCTTGCCGCTTCATCATCCGTATACTGTACGGATTTCTGTCAGGTTACGGATCTGAAAAGACCGTTACCCGCATCGGAGAATGCATATGTTCTGGGCTGTTCCGGAACATCCTATCCGGGATTTCAGGCAAAAAAAGGATTGTTTGATGAAGCATATCTCTCACAAATTCCTTTATATCCTTCCATGGAAGAACGCTATGATATATACACTTCCCAGCTGGAATGGATTACAAACAGTGCGAAAAACAACCTGTATTATTCCTATGCAAACAATGATTATCAAGGCCATGAAATTCAGCTTTCCTTCGTCATCGAAACCATGTTCGGAAAAGAAAAACCGACAAAATGGAAACTGGAATCCCTTGCACCATATAAAGAAAATGCCCATTCCCTTTTGCCGGAAACCGCAGCATTGTTGTTTAAAGGGGATGGCTATATCCATGGTTCCATCAGTACGATTGAACGCTATTTTCAATGTGCCTATTCCTATTTCCTGCAATCCGGATTAAAGCTCAGAAACAATGAAATCGGCAATTTGGATGCAAGAACGACCGGTGAGATCGCGCATTCTGTTCTGGAACATGCCATCTTAAAATACGGCAAGGACTATACAAAGATTCCGAAAGAAGAATTAAAAGAAATCATTCATGAATCTTTTACCGCTCTGGATCATATTCATCCGGTGAATACCGTATTGCATCAGCTCAGTGAAGAAAGGCTTTTCCGTCAGCTGCAGGTTGCATTAGAATTCCTGGAAGATTTTGAAAAGTGTACTGCCTTTGTGCCTGAAGCCGTGGAAAGAAAATTCGAGGAAGAGATTATCCCGGGTGTTAAATTAAGAGGCACTATCGACCGTTTGAACACCTTTGCCAACTTAGCCGAAATCATCGACTATAAATCCTCAACACATGCCCTTTCCAAACCGAAAGTGCTTGCCGGTATCCAGTTACAGCTTTTAACCTATGCCGTTATTGCCAAAAGAATCTTTCAGAAGGATATCGCCGGAGCATACTACTTCTCTTTTAAAGAGGAAGCTGTTTCTGTAGAAGCTTTGAAAAAGGTAAGAAAAGAAATCAAGGAAACAATCTGGTCCGAAGAAGAAGAAAAAGAAAGAATGATCAAGGCAAGAATGATGAAGGGATGGACATTCCTGAACAGATTTACCGAAATTGATGACGGTAAAAAACATATCTCTTTGAGTTCTGTCTATAACTTTGAAGATATCGAAGAAATCATCAATGCGTTATATACCTGTTTTCAGGATACCCTTCTGGATGGCAATATCGCATTGAATCCTTTGGAAGATGCATGCGGATTTTGTGAATTGAAATCGATCTGCCGCTTCCACGGCTTATACAGAAAAATGGAAAATGTCATTGACATGACACTGGAGAAAGGAGGAAAAGATGAGATTTGATTCCGAACAGACAATGGCGATTGAAGCCACCGGTACAAATATTCTCGTTTCCGCCTCTGCCGGTGCAGGAAAAACGGGTGTGCTTGTCGGAAGACTGACCAAAAGAATTCTGCGTGACCGCATTCCTGTATCCCGTATTTTGGCGATGACCTTCACCCAGGCAGCTGCTGCCGAAATGAAAAAAAGACTGGCACAACAGTTAAATACCGCCTATGCGGAAGCAGATGATAAAGAGATGAAGGAATGGGTCAGCAGCCAGCTGATTGAACTGGAATCTGCCTCCATCACTACCATCGATTCTTATTGTTTATCCATCATTCAGAAATACTGCAATGTCATCGGTTTAAACCCTGCCATCTATCAGAATATCCTTGATGAAGGAAAGAAGAAAATACTACAGAAAAATGCCTTTTATGATGCGATCGAAATCTTTGATCAGCACTATCATGAGCAGATGCTCACTTTACTGCAATACTTCAGTCCGCGCAGTGAAGATTATGATTCTTTATATGACATTGTCTGCAATATCAATGATCATGCCCAGTCGGATGTTGATCCGGAATCCTGGTATGCCAGAGCCAAGAATTCCTATGCACCGATTCATTCCTTTCAGGATCTGAATCCGGAAGTTAGAAAAGCATTTTTCGGGTATTATCTGTTGAAATGCCATCAGATGGAAGATCAGCTTCTTCTAATGAAAAGCAGTCTGCAGGAAGGAGAAAAAGTCTCACCGGAAAGCTTAATTCCGTATCAGAATACATTAACCAACTGCATTCATGCACTGGAGGATGAAAACTACGGATTATTCTGCACAACAATCGAAAATCTGGTGTATCACGCTACTCCTGCAAGCGGGAAAAACCTTTTGTATACCGAATATCGAAAAGGATTGGATGCCATCTTAAAAAAGATTCTGGAGATCTGTTTCACGGAAAAAACATTCGTACAGGATCATAATGATCTGACGAATATCTGTTCAATGTTGGTTGATCTTTCCGAGATGTCCTATACATTGTTCATGGAGAAAAAGAAGGAATACGTCTGTATGGACTTTTCCGATATGGAACGGTATGCCTTTGATATTTTAAATAAAAACGACGGCATTATTGCCGATATTATCCGTGATTCTTTGGATGAGATCATGGTTGATGAATTCCAGGATACCAGCTTCTTACAGAATGAAATCATCGAAAAGATTTCCAACGGAAAGAATGTATTCCGTGTCGGTGATGTCAAACAATCCATCTATCGCTTCCGTCAGGCGAAACCGCAGTTAATGCGTTCCCTGATGGAAGATCCGGATACTTTGCAGATCACCTTAAGACATAACTATCGTTCCCGACAGAGTATTGTCGGTTTTACCAACCTTCTGTTTGAAAAGACCATGAATATTCCCGGTACAAGAGATAATTATCTAGA
>JAFYCG010000231.1 GCA_017539825.1 Solobacterium sp.
ATAATCATATGGAAGCAGTTGAATTCGGAAAAGAAAACAACCGGAAGATCGTACTGATCCCCGGCAATATGATGAGCCGGCGGCAGTTTGAGCATGTGATCTCTCGTAATCAGTACCGGCTTTATCACAAGATCCGGGATAAAAAGAAGCTGCCACGGCTTTTGAAGCTTTACACCCGGAGCTTATGGCAGGAAAGAGCAGGAAGTTTATCGGAACGGAGTAGTAAACATGGTGTTCCTGTATCATCAAGACGTGCAGGACAGGTGTGTAAAAAACGGTTTAATTACCCGGGAAAAGATTGAAAAAAACAGAAAGCTATTTAAGGGCTTTTGGCAGGGATTCCTGAAGATGTTTGCAGTTCTCTCTGTTGTGAATCTGATCGACCGGCTGCTGATCGACGAATACTGGGTGGGACATACGAAAGCCCGGGAGATACCCGGAACCGAGGATATGAAATCATACATCAACAAGAAAGATAAACCGGACAAATGGTTTATGGGGACAATCGGATTTGCGATTCTCAGTGCGGTTCTGTCCGGGATTATGAGTTTGTTTGTGAAATAGCTGCAGGAAGAAGGAGGCTGAACAAAATGACACTTAAATACGAGATCCTGAAAAGGCTGGTAAAAGCCGTGAATATCAAAAAGATGTGGACCGGCATGACAACAGAAGAACTTTTAGAAAACAGAAGGAAACAGAATGCCAAAAACCGGATCCCGGAACTGAAGGATGATGACTTTATTATCAATCGTATTGAGGTGATGGGTTTTCCGGTATTAACGATGATTCATAAACAGAAGACAACTAAAGCGAACCTGTTTCTGATCGGAGGAGGCATGATCAGTGCACCAAGACCCGGTTCAATCAGGAAAGCACTTCGATTTGCGAAGGAGACAGGACTGGATGTATTTATTCCATATTATCCGTTATGTACAGATTATCCGTTAACCAAAGCATATGAGATGATCCATGAAACATATAAAACCATGTTGAAGAAATATGAAGCAAAGAATATATCTGTCTTAGGAACATCATCAGGAGGAAATCTTGCTCTTGGTATAGTTCCGTATATTAATGATCATCATGGTGATATACCTATGCCCGGTTATATTCTGGCAATTTCCCCCGGTACATGTGTAGATACAGAGGAGGAATGGCAAAGAATGCTGGAACTGGATCAAAAGGATGTAGCCATCCCGGCGCAGTATATGAAGACTGCTGTAGAGATCATGCGTCATGGAGATGACAGTGTACCTGCGTATATGATCTGGTTACAGAAAGGTGACTTTACAAACTGTCCGAAGGTAAGTTTCGTATATGGAAGTGATGAGACATTGTATGCCTGTGCGCCTTCTTTTGAAGAAGCAATGAAGAAGTATAATGTTGAGTATGAGATGATTGTCGGAGAAGGCATGTTTCATTGTTATCCGGTTTTTCCGGTATGTAAGGAGGCAAAAGAAGGCTGGGATATGATGATACGCCTTATACGACAATGGAAAGATGAATGACGGTTGATTCTGCAAGGGATCATCATGTCTATCGCGGTTATTTTTTCATGGCACAGCGTATGCCGTTTTCGACCGCTGTAATGTTGTATCGGCAGTGCAGGATTATAAACAAGATCTTGTCAAGAATGGTTATAATATTCCTGTGAATCACAGAGGTGTCTTATGAATAAGATTATTGCAGCTTGCGGAAATGAGTGTTCTGCATGTCCGAGATATAGCAAGCATCCATATGAAAAGACGAAAGAACAATTACATAATACTGCTGTATTATGGATGAAAATCGGTTACAGGGATCACATTGTTTCCAATGAAGAAATCGCATGTACAGGATGTAAAGAAGAGAACTGGTGCAGGTACAATATTGTCAAATGCTGTAAAGAAAAAGGTATCAATACATGCGGTGCATGTATTGAATACCCTTGTCCAACTATACTGGATTGTTTCAAAGTGACGCAATCTTTTGAACCTATGTGTAAACAGGTATGTACGGAAGAAGAGTACAATCAAATGAAGAAAGCTTTCTTTGAAAAGGAAGAGAATTTGAACAAGGAATAGAAAGCTTTATTTTGTGTTTATATCAGTTGTAAATGGATAAGCTTCAGAAAAGGATCCTGTCAATCATCAGGATCCTTCACTTTTTCTTCATGTCCGGAAATCACTTCTTTTACTTCTTCTTCGGAAATGTTGTACTGTTCAGCGACTGCTTTCAAAGCGTTTTCAACAGAAGTAAAACGAAGTAACGTATTATAGGTATCGTAAATCCCGTTGAGTCTTTCTTCATCTCTTCCTATTTCCTTGCCTTCTTCCATGCCTTCCTTCTTTGAAAGGTACATCTTCTCCTGCAGGTTCATATATTCCTTTCTCCATTGTACATTCTGTCTTGCCATCACGACAGCCTTGTCAAGCTCACGGATAAAGCTGTCATCTGATTTATTCTTTCCCAT
>JAFYCG010000232.1 GCA_017539825.1 Solobacterium sp.
ACTGTGGAATAAACAAGGAGGTTTTCAATGAAAAAAAGTCTTTCTTTCCTAATTGCGCTGATGCTGCTTATGTCACTTGCCGTGCCGGCCTTTTCCGATGAGTCCGAACTGATTCCAGACACACTGTTCCCAATGCCAGACTCGGTATTCAGTGTTAAAGCTTTCAATATTTCAACACTTATGGAAACGTTCATGCTTGAATTGGTAGGTGCAGACAGTGTTATTACGTTCACATACGAGGATAATTCGGCTGCTGTTCTGGCTGCAGAGGAGTATAAAGCCCTGATTGAAAAGGATTTTCCCGGTTTCAAAGACAGCAAAGGAAATACTCTTGAAATTGAACCGCCTCAAAAGAATTCCAATATCAATAGTTTTAATATCCTGATCCACTTAAATAAAGAGCCTGTCACTTCTGCCGGAAAGGAAACTCTCGGCTGGATTGATTTTTCTTCCTTTGCCGATATGCTGACAGAAGTTGGCTTTAACAAGGTTGAGGAAATAATGTCTGTTTCCGATAAGGCCAACCTTGCAAATATTCAATTGCGGCTTCTCAGACTTGGTGATTATAATCCAAGCTTTGAGGATATACGGGATGAATACATCCGGAAATATCATTATGATGCTGTAGGAAAAGAAATCCCTGAGGCCGAGAACGTTTATAAGAACCTCAAAGACACCGAACTGGAGCTGGATGGTGTTCCTGCTTATAAATTTTCCTTTGAAATACCTGATACCATGGGCCGCTGTGAAACACTTTCCTGCGCCGTCTATGTGACAACAAACGCCGCCGGTGAATGCGTCCGTATCAATGCGTACGCTCCGAAAGAAGGTTTCCCGGATGCAGACGGCAATCCGTATCGTCCCGGCATAGAAGACCTCTGCGCTATCATTGAAAACACCTACACGCGCATTGAGCCGTAAGAAATATCATTTATGGAGAAAAAATGGAACACAAAACATTTGAGTTTTCACTGCCGGAAGGATACCGCGAAGTCTATCATATATAACGGACGGTTCTTTGTGTTGGCTGACAAATCATAATTTGGTATATTGTACCGGATGATGCTTATGCCAGGAACTGCCAGGCAAAAAAGCAATTCCGGAGATCGTTCTCTGTCTTTTTTTATCAGGAGGATTAATAAATTATGGAAAACGAAGAAAAAAAAGAGATAAAACTGGATAGTGAAATCTGTCCTGTATGCGGGAGCCGTAATATCAGTTTTCCCCACTATGATGAAGCCCGGGATGTTCTGCACCGCATATGCAGAGACTGCGGTTATACTGACTGGTGTGATATTTACGGCAATACTTATCATGGTGGTTGAAGCAGCCGGTAAAGCTGCACAGGGTTTCGCAGGTATAAAATTTTCCGGTTCTTGACCGGTTGAAAATTAATGGTAAGATGTTTTTGACATATCGGGAGTTCCATATACCTTATATTGCAGGTGGATGATCGCATGAGAATTCAGAAACAAGACATAAGGGCTGCCCTTCACACATCTTTGCCCATCATGGTTACATTTTTGGTGTTGGGAACAGGTTTCGGAATCCTGATGCAGAAGCACGGCTTCAGCTGGATCTGGTCTGCGATATCCGGGATCTTGATATTCAGCGGAACGGTTCAGTTTGTCAGCGTCTCCATGCTTTCCGGTGGTTCCGTTATCATGGCGGCAATAACTGCACTGATGGTTGCCGCCAGACATATCTTCTTCAGTATCTCCATGATCGGAAGATACAGGGATGAGGGGAAAAGAAAATGGTACCTGTTTTATGCGCTCTGTGATGAAACCTACGCTATGCTCAGCAAGGATGACGGACCGGAGGGAGTGAACAGAAGCGCTTACCGGCTGCTGGTAACGTTGTTTGATCAGGGTTCATGGGTGTTCGGTTCTGCTTTGGGCGGTCTTGTCGGCAGCATTCTTCCATTTGATTCAACGGGAATCGACTTTGCCATGACCGCACTTTTCACAACGGTATTCATCGAGCAGTGGATCGATACCAGATGCCATATCCCGGCATTACTTGGCCTTACAGCTACGCTTTTCTGCCG
>JAFYCG010000233.1 GCA_017539825.1 Solobacterium sp.
ATCAGTACTGACAACTCCGATCTTCCTTGGCATGTGCCCAAGCTGGATCATGGGATTGCTCAGTGTTCCTGCAACATTTGTCATCACAGTTATCATTACTTACTTCTTCGGCTTCGAAGATGTAAAAGACTGAGTCAGTTATCGCTTTACAACAGCTGCCGGATGAGTCATGATCCGGTAGCTGTATAAATCAGAAAGAAGAGGTGGAATATGATTCCGAAAAATTTCCTGTGGGGTGCTGCTACTGCCGCAAATCAGGTAGAAGGCGCATACAACGAAGACGGCAAAGGAATCAGCGTAGCTGATATTCTGGCCAGTGATTCTCAAAAGGGTGTGAGAATTGAAACAGAGTGCATTAAGGATGGCTATTACTATGCCTCCCATAAAGCATGTGATATGTATCATCACATTCATGAGGATATTGCACTCATGGCGGAAATGGGTTTGAAAGCATACAGAATGTCCATTGCCTGGACAAGAATATATCCGAACGGGGATGATGAAACACCGAATGAAGCCGGATTGAAATACTATGATGAAGTATTTGATGATCTCAGAGCACATCACATTGAACCTGTCGTAACGATTTCCCACTATGAACCGCCATACAATCTGACAAAGATCGGCGGATGGTCCAACCGCAGGATGATTGACTATTACCTTCGGTATTGTGAAACCATCTTCACCAGATATAAAGATAAAGTGCATTACTGGCTGACATTCAATGAAATTAATATACTCAGAGTTCCGTTTGGAATCCTGACAAGCGGATGCATCAATATTCCGACATTCTCTAAAGAGAACAGCGAAGAATTACGGTATCAGGCCATGCATCATCAGTTTGTCGCAAGTGCCAAAGCAGTCAGGCTCGGACATGAAATTAACCCGGACTTTGCAATCGGCTGTATGATCGCTGCCATGTTGCAGTATCCTTTGACACCAAATCCGGAAGATGTTTACGCTGCCATGTTTTCAAACCAGATCAATTATCTGTTTGCGGCAGATGTACAAGCCAGAGGATCCTGGCCGGCATATGTAAAGAGATACTGGGCAGATCATGATATTCAGATCAATATGGCTGATGAAGATGAGGAAACACTGAAAAACGGTACGGTAGATTTCATTTCCTTCAGCTATTATTCCACAACCTGCATTACCGTTACATCAGACGGTGAATCTGTAGGAAAAGGGAAAGCAGCAGGAAACCTGCTGAGCGGATCAAAGAATCCATATCTCAAAGCTTCCGAATGGGGATGGCAGATTGATGCAACCGGCTTGCGCATATTGATGAACCAGCTTTATGACCGCTATCAGAAACCGCTGATGATTGTTGAAAACGGACTTGGCGCAAAAGATACCCTGGAAGGGGATAAAGTGCATGATGATTATCGCATCGCTTATCTCAAAGAACATGTCAAAGCATTAAAAGAATCCATGGAAGATGGTATTGAAGTGATCGGCTATATGCCATGGAGCGCTATTGATCTGATCGGACTTTCCACAGGTACGATAGACAAACGCTATGGCTTCATCTATGTCGATACCGACAATACAGGCAGAGGAACGATGAACAGATATAAGAAAGACTCATTCTACTGGTATCAGAAAGTGATTGAAACAAACGGAGAGGAATTGTAAATACGATGGGATTATTTGATAAATTCATAAAAAAAGAAGAAGTATTGCCTTCTGCTTTTGATAAAAATGATGATGAAATTGTTGCATTGGCTGATGGTGAACTGATCGATGTTGCAACAGTATCAGATCCGATGTTTGCAGAAAAGATGATGGGGGATTCGGTTGCCTTCAAATATACGCAGGACAAGGTTATCCTTTGTTCTCCCGCAAACGGTACTCTGAGTGTAATGTATCCGACAGGACATGCTTTTGGATTAACAATGAATAATGGTGTACAGCTTCTTGTACATTGCGGTGTAAATACAGTAGAGACAAACGGAGACGGGTTCCGCATTCTGAAAAAGAAACAGGGAGACAGTGTCAAAGCCGGTGATCCGATTGTGGAAGTAGACATTGCAAAACTGTCAAAGAAATATGACATGAGCACCATGCTGATCATAACGGATGCAAACGGAAAGGAAATTCATTTCTGCACACCGCAGAAAGTAGTACGCGGACAGAGTGTCATACTGTAATTGACTTATAACGAAAGAAAACTGTGAGAAATCACAGTTTTTTTAGAAGAATTTCTTCTTTCTTTCCTTTGCGGCAGAAACAAGATCATAGTCATATAAAATTTTACAATC
>JAFYCG010000234.1 GCA_017539825.1 Solobacterium sp.
AAGGTTGAATGTCAATGTTTTCATTTCATTGCTTGCTGTCTGTTGTTCCTCTTCCTTTTCGGAGCCTGCAGAAGATGTTGCAGCTGTTGAGGAACCGGAACATCCTGCAAGAAAAACGGCTAATGTAATTGTTAAAATTCTTCTTGTTTTCATATAATTTGTTTCCTTTGTATACATTATAAAGAAAAACAGATGCATTTGCATCTGTTATTTTACAACCGGAAGCTTAAACCAGAATGTACTTCCTTTTCCCGGCTCGCTTTCCACGCCGTATTCTGCATGGTGAAGATCAAGAATCTCCTTGACGATTGCCAGTCCTATGCCGCTTCCGCTGGAAGCTCTGACATGGGTTTTATCAACCTTGTAATAACGATCCCATATATCGGCAAGATTCTCCTTTGCGATACCCTGTCCGAAATCCTGAATACTGACAGTCACATACCCGTCATTTTCAGTTTCTTTAACAATGATATGTTTGTTTTCCAGGGAATAGTTGATCGCATTGGTGATAAAGTTATTCAGCACCTGCTCAATTCTTTTCTGATCGGCTCGAACCATGACACAATCCGGCAGTTTCTCTTCGATCACAAATCCGTCACGATACTGATAAACATCATATTTGCGCAACTGATCTTTAATCAGTTCTGTCAAATCAAATTGCTCTTCTTTTAAAACGATTTTGTTTTCCTGCATCTTCGAAAGATCAAGAAGATCATTCACCAGATTTGTCAGACGTTTAGACTCGTCAATAATTACTTTAATGTTTTCATCCGTCTTTTCTTCAGGAAGATCAATCATCATCTCCCCGTATCCGGATATCATTGTTAACGGCGTACGAAGATCATGTGATACATTGGCAATCAAGTCACGTTTGGCCTTATCCGCCTTCTGTATATCCTCTGCCGCTTTGACAAGTGTCTCATTCAGCTCCTGTGCTTCTCTGTACCGGTTGGTTTGCGGATCGGGATCATATTTCCCTTCCGGCAGGGATTTGGCCTGCTGATTAATCGATAAAAGCGGTTTGGCAATCTGCTTGTATAGCAGCAATGTCAGCAGAATAACACCGCATATCAGGATAATGCCTATGTACAGCATCTGGTTACGCAGCGTCTGCAAAGCAGCTCCTACCGAGGAAATTCCCGTATATACCATAACGATACTGGTTTTATCATCATCCTGCAGAATTCTTGTATAGATGATGTTGCGGAAACCGTTTTCCGATATAGGCATATTCATATTCGCTTCACTGATGCCGAGATATGTCTTATCCTGACTGCTCAAAGCATTGGCAATATTCTCGTTGATTTCTTCCGGACGCATGCGATACAGCAGGCATCCGTTCATGTAATACATGTCATAGCTATCGCTGGTATGTCCTTCTTCCGTACGGAAATACCGTATGCATGTATCATTTTTGACTTCATTTTCAAATACGAGTTCTTCCAGTGCATCATCGTCCATATCATCATCCAGAGCATTGACGATTGTATCCGAAACCAGCTTGACCGTATTGATCTTGGACTGTTCGTACATCGGTTCAAGAAGACCGATCTGAAATATGAACATGACAAGAATGATAAATACGCCGAATAACAGGAGATATCTGCCGATCTTCCATTTCAGGCTAATTTGTTTTTTCAAAACGATAACCAACCCCTCTCAGCGTCACGATATATTTTGAATACTCCCCGAGATTTTTTCTCAGAAGCTTGATATGTGTATCCAGTGTGCGGTCATCCCCGAAGAAATCATATCCCCAGACATTCTGCAGCAGCTGTTCTCTTGTCAATGCAATACCTGCATTTTTAGCCAGATATGTTAAAAGGTCATATTCTTTCGGTGAAAGCTGAATGCGTTTTCCCTCAATGGTAACGGTTCTTGCAGAATAATCGATTACCATCTGATCCACAACCAGCTGATCCTGGTTTGCCGAATACGGATTAACGCGTTTCAGAATCGCATGAATACGCATCATCAGTTCCTTGGAAGAAAACGGCTTTACCACATAATCATCTACGCCTATATCAAAACCGTGGACACGGTCATATTCTTCCCCTAAGGCTGATAACATGATAAATGGCATATTGGGACGGATTTTCTTAATCTCTTTGACAGCAGAAAAACCGTCAAGATTCGGCATCATGACATCCATAACAACCAGGTCATATGCATTTGTTTCGCACTTTTCCAATGCGATCATTCCATCGGATGCCTCATCCGTTTCAAAACCTTCGTGCTTTGCATATTTGCAAATCATTTCCCGGATCTTTTCTTCATCGTCTACGATTAATACTCTTGTCATCTTCCGCTCCTTTTCATGCAGTTATTGTATCAGCCGATTGTGAAGACTGTGTGAATCAGATGTGTTCTTCAAGGAAATCTGCAGCATCTTTCAGCTGTTCAATTTCCAGATTTTCAATTGTTCCTGCATCGCTTGCTGCAGAAATTCTTGCATCAAGAGGAACTTTGGCAAGAATCGGCAATCCGTATTTTCCTGCAACATCATCAATATGTGATTCTCCAAAAACATAGATCTTCTCTTTGCAGTGCGGGCATTCCACATAAGACATGTTTTCAATGAGGCCGAGAACCTTGATATTCATCATCTCAGCCATATTAATTGCCTTTTCAACAACCATGGAAACCAGTTCCTGCGGGCTGGTCACAATCAGAATGCCATCCAGCGGGATTGACTGGAACAGGGTTAACGGAACATCGCTTGTTCCCGGAGGCATGTCAACAAACATGTAGTCAACATCTTCCCAGAATACTTCCTGATA